>NZ_BAAJMJ010000002.1:300000-515156 GCF_057552415.1 Pseudoalteromonas sp. NH0006-26 | reverse complement strand
GAGAAACCCGTTACAGCAATGTGACGGGTTTTTTGCTGTTTGGGATTTAATAAAAATAGCCAAGAGCCCATGCCGAACTCAGTGGTGGCCGCTCTCGTACATCCTGTACTCCACGGCATTCGTATTCCTATACATCAAACAAAACAGGTCGAAGGCGAGCCCCGCGGAAGGCCGCCCCGACACAATGATAGTATCCCATTTGCTATGTGAAAGTAGGACATTCTACTGCGTTGTCGCTACGAAGTAGCGCACCGACTTCAAATACAAGAAAGCCCGATTCGAAAGAGTCGGGCTTTTTTATGTCTGGAATAAAGTAAAAAAGGTTCTAGGTGAAAGGAAGAGAATTGAGTAGAGCCGATCCCACGACACACTACTGCGCTGTCGCTATGAAGTAGCACACCGATTCCCAATGCAAGAATACAAATGTAAGAGAAGTGCAAAGCATCCGGCTTTAGGTAAAAAATAAGCTCTGCTTTACGCTGAGCTCCTATTAACTTCTCTTGTATGGTGATCCTCGTTATATAAAGTTAATAGATCCTTAAATAAAGCCTTATAGATTACATAACTATGTTTTACTTGAAAAAGAATTTATAAAGCCCAAAATGAAATTAGGTATTCTTATTAAATTGAGCTGTTTATGTCATTACTACTAACGCCACCTAAGTGCGAGCAATTGACCTATTTGTCAAAACAAATAAAAGGGTATGAAGAACAAGCAGTCCATGCTACCGGCGCAGACCTTTACGCGCTGATGCAGCGTGCCGCGGAGGCTGTTTTTTGCTGTTGGAAAACCTTTAATGCAAAACAAACGTTAGTTATTACAGGTAATGGAAATAATGCTGGAGATGGTTATGAGGTAGCTCGGTTAATCAAACAAGCAGATCGGCATGTAGTTGTTTGCGCGATTAATCCGAATAAAGCCTTATCCGGAGATGCAGCAAAAGCACAAAAGCAATGGATTGATTCCGGTGGTGAAATTTGTAACTTTAACGCTGATGCACTCGATGAGTGTGATGTGATAATTGATGCATTACTCGGTACTGGTCTTGAGAATACGGTACGCGATAATGTTGCTACTATTATTAAAGCGGTAAATGAAAGCACTAAACCAATACTGAGTATTGATGTGCCGTCAGGTATTAATGCAGATACAGGCTGTCCTCAAGGAACAGCCATTATGGCCACCAAAACAATGACATTAGTTGGGATAAAGCAAGGACTCACCACGACTAAAGGAAAGCAGCATGCCGGGCAGTTGTATTTCGACGAGTTAGGTATTGGCGAGCAATTTATGAAACTAGCCACCCCTTCTGCCCAGATTATCAATATAGACTGCTTTAAACCTTTGCCTGAGCGCTCAGTGAGTAGCCATAAAGGTAGTCATGGAAAATTATTATGTATAGGAGGAAACCACGGCTCTGCAGGAGCTATTAGATTAAGTGCTGAAAGTGGATTAAGGTCTGGTGCTGGAATGGTAAAAGTGTATACCCATGAACATGCCGTTTTACCTGTGAGCATCGGGCGACCAGAGCTTATGGTAACTAGTGAACACTTGGATGATGCCCTAGCATGGTCAACGTGTGTAGTTATCGGTCCAGGTTTAGGCCAAGATGAATGGGCCCAAAAAACCTTTGATCAGGCAATCAGTTATTGCCAGCAAAACAATATCCCTACTGTTATTGATGCAGACGCCTTAAACTTATTAGCTAAGCAATCATCTTCTCATAAATTAAATAATACCGTGCTAACGCCTCATCCTGCAGAGGCTGCACGGTTATTAAACTTAACTACCTCTGAGGTTGAGTCTGATCGTTTTTATTATGCTCGACAATGTGCGATCAACTTCGCAGCGACCTCTATTTTAAAGGGCGCAGGTACGCTAATCGATAATACCGAGCATACTTGGATATGTGAAAATGGTAACCCTGGTTTGGCTGTAGGAGGAAGTGGTGATGTGCTTAGTGGTATAATTGGGGCGTTAATGGCTCAAGGATTAAATACCAGTGAGGCTGCATGTTATGGCGTTGTGTTACATGCAAAGGCGGGTGATAGAGCCTGTGAACAATCAGGGCAAAGAGGAATGTTAGCCAGTGACTTATTTGCGCATGTAAGAGCACTGATCAATCATAAATAGTAAAAGCAGCAGTGACTGGCTGTGCTAGCTAATGTCTTCGCTGCTTGTTTTGGCTACTATCTGTGAAGCTCGCCAGCTCTTTCAGGCTGATAAGTAACTTCTTTGATGGTTACTGTTACTAATCCACCGCCAGGCTTTGGCCATTCAATTTGATCTCCTTGTGAAAGGCCAAGTAATGCACTACCTACAGGGGCTAAGATTGATATTTTGTCGCCAATTGAATCAATATTTTTTGGGTAAACAAGCGTTAAAGTAAACTCTTCGCCTGTAGATTCAACAACAAAGTTCACAGTTGAATTCATGGTTACCACGGTTGCGGGAACTTCGTGCGGCTCAACTATGCTGGCTCGTGCAAGTTCTGCTTCAAGTTCTTTTTCACCCGCAAAGCTGTTTGCAGGCAACGACTCCATCAGTGCATACACCTATCTGCATCCAGCGATGAAATGATAATTTCAGGTTTTGTATTCAACTTAATATCCTTAATCATGTTAAATAAAATTTACTCTGGCATAGCTTGCAGGAACTCAGTTGCATTGGAATACACTGAGTTAATTTTATTGTTGTTTAGTGAATTTATTTTATCTCTATTGCTAAAAACCCAGCCGAAGCTGGGTTTTTATTTGAGCTAAGTGGTTAGGGGATGATTACATCATGCCGCCCATATAGAGTTTATCCACATGTTTTTATTAAATTCGTTACATGGGAAAATAAGTGATACCCCACTTTATACCCTACCACCTCGAAACCATGGTTAACCGTCTGAATTGTAACAATTTTACTAGTTTATTTAGTGTGAATAACGTTTTATTCGGTTCCTAAGCAGTTCTAGCTAAGAAGTATATTCTTCTAAATAAATAGTCCGCTAATCTCATATTGCTGCCGGTCAAAAAGTTGTCTTGTGATGACCATTCAGTGCGCTTTAGTTTGTTTCACCGTATTCATTATTCCTAAAAAATGGACATTTAAAACGGCAACAACATGGCTTACTACATCGCCTTTACTCTTTTTCTTAAGATAATCAGTTTGGGCGGTTTAGTTAACTTCGGACTTAATTGATTGCTATGAGAAATGAATTTTATTTTGTTCATAACTTGTTCTTATTTCACCAATAGTTAGTTAAATTCACCATTTATTTTTATTACTTAAGTTGTGGTGTTTTTAATTCATTGAATTTAAAGGAGTTATTGTTGGCGTTATTTTTGCTCAGTAATTGAATCTTGATTTATAAGGGAAGTACAATGTTATTGGATATTCAATCACTTAACCATCAATATCAGAGTGGCAAAAAAACTAAGTTTGCAATCAAATCACTGTCGCTGCAAGTTGAGCCGGGAATTTTGGGCTTGTTAGGTCCAAATGGTGCAGGAAAATCTAGCCTGATGCGAATTCTTGCAACGATTACCAAACCAACCCAAGGAAACATCTTCTGGCAAGGGCAAGACATTATTAAGTCACCTCAAGTATTGAGGAACGAATTGGGCTACTTGCCACAGTATTTTGGCGTCTATGATCAGTTATCTGGTATCGAGTTTTTGCAGTACATTGCTAGCTTAAAAGGATTAGATAAATCAACCGCAGATCACATAATTGAAGATTTACTTCATAAACTCAACCTAACGCATGCTGCGCATATGTCACTAAAGGGATATTCTGGCGGTATGAAACAGCGTATTGGTATTGCGCAGGCTCTACTTAATGATCCCAAGTTACTGATTATTGATGAACCAACCGTTGGCCTAGATCCACACGAACGTGCTAATTTTCGTCAGTTATTAACCGAGTTGGCAGGTGAACGTTGTATTCTATTCTCTACGCATATAGTGGCAGATGTTGAATCAATTGCCGATCGCATTGTGATTATGCACTCAGGCCATTTAATTCAATCAGAATCACCAAGTAAACTTCAAGATAAAGTCGCCAATAAATGCTGGCAACTAACGGTCAATTTCGGTGAACTTAAACATATCCAGCATGAATTCATTGTAAGCCATAGCGTGCGAAAAGAATCTAAGGTTGAACTAAATATTGTTGCTGACTTCTGCCCTGATGCAAGAGCCATTTCAAGACCACCGACTCTAGAAGATGCTTACCTTTATTTTACCAGCAACCGACAAGTTCAAACTGCCTATGCGAGGGCAAGTTAATGACTCAAGTATGGCAATGCATCACTGCTGATTTTAAACAACGAACCCGCCAGCAAAGCTTTGTAGTAACACTGCTGGCGATGTCGGTATTAACATTACTTTTTTTCCCTTCCCCTGATGCCCATTATCAAACGCTAGTGATTAATGGTTATCGTGGCATCTACAATAGCGCTTGGCTTGGTGTATGCCTAGCGATGTTGAACGTTTTATTTTTACCGATTATCTGTTTTTATCTGGTCAAAAATGCGCTTGAATTAGACCGACAATCAATGACGGGAGAGCTCATCGCAGCCACTCCTATTAGTAAACTGACGTTTTTATTAGCCAAATGGTGCACGAGTGTACTTATTTTGGTTTCTATTGTGCTGGTTATGCTACTGAGTAGTATTTTGATTCAGATTTATTATGGTGAAAGTTATCAAATAAATCTTTGGGCGTTGATATGGCCTCAGGTAGTTTTTGTCTTGCCAATACTATTAACAATTGCCGCTATCGCGATAATGTTTGAGTCAATTGAATGGCTTAAAGGCGGGTTAGGCAACGTCGTTTATTTTTTCTTATGGATTGGCTCCATTGTTCAAACCATTGAAAGCGTGTCTGGGATTGGAGCATTACTCGATCATTTAGATGCAGAAGTTGCCGAACGTTTTCCATTACAGCAAGGTGATACAAATATAGGGGTAAGTATCACTAATGCAGCAGATGAGATAAACACTTTCGTTTGGCAAGGAATAGAGCCGACAATAGCCAGCCTATGGGGTGCCCTGCCTTTACTTTTTATTTGTCTTAGTTGTTTAGCATTAGCGTTTATATTTTTTGACCGTTTTAGCAAAAATTCAACACCTGAAAATAAGCAATCTTCATGGTTGAATTTCACCTTAAAAGCTAGAGTGACTGACCTACTTGATATTTTCTTTGTTGCTTTAACCAAGCATTTTTCTTTTACTCGCTTATTACGATTAGAGTTAAAATTAATACTCAAAGGTCATTCAGTGTATTGGTTTATCGGTTTGCTGGTGTTAAATATTTTTCAATTGTTTATCAGTCAAGATTTGCTTGTTAGCCTTGTTTTACCTATTTCGTGGTTATGGTGTGTTTTGGTGATCTCTCAACTAGGGCAATTAGAAAAACAAGCGAATACTGTAGAGTTAGTTACTTACAGTAAACAATCATCTATTTTACAAAGCTTGGCCTGCTATTGTGCCGCTTCGATATTATTAGTCTTAGCAAGCATGGGCAGCGTTATCCGCTTTACTGGAAGTGCTGAGTGGTTGTTACTCGTCCAATTGATTATCGCCATTTCATTTACCGTATCGCTAGCCTATTTCTGTGGCGCGTTTACTGGAACAAAACGGATGTTTGAAGTGCTTTATCCTGCACTTTGGTACATAGGACCAATTCAAACAGCATTATATGTCGATTTTTTTGGTGTTAATAGCCAAGCAAGTTGGCAGGCCGGAGTTCCTTATTATTTTGTAGCTATTTCAATAAGCTTACTCATGTTAACGGTTAGTGCCAAAAGCACACGTTAATCTATGTATATAGTAGGGTTCGTTGTAGATCTCTTGCTTGTATTTGATACGTTGAATTGTTTGATAAGCCAATAACAGTCCTTTATAGGAAAGTTGCTAACGGCAGTGATGAGTTGTGAAGCAGGTAATAGGTTTGACTGGAAGATAGCTTTCGCTTTGTTCACAATTAATACATATCAAAACTGTTATTAGATATTCATAAATAGCTAATAAAAAAGCCCAAATATTGCTATTCGGGCTTTCAAAAATTTTAGTAGATTAAGCGGTAATAGAAAAATCTATTACATCATGCCGCCCATACCACCCATGCCGCCCATGCCACCCATATCAGGAGCGCCCGCTTCTTCTTTAGGGATTTCAGCGACCATTGCTTCTGTGGTGATCATTAGACCGGCAATCGATCCAGCAAATTGTAATGCAGAACGCGTTACTTTAGTTGGATCTAGGATACCCATTTCAATCATGTCGTTGTATTCGCCAGTGGCTGCGTTGTAACCGTAGTTACCTTCGCCGCCTTTCACTGCGTTAATAACAACAGATGCTTCGTCGCCTGCGTTTGTAACGATTTGACGAAGTGGTGCTTCCATCGCACGAAGTGCCACTTTAATACCGTGGTTTTGGTCTTCGTTATCGCCTAGTAAATCTACTAATTTGCTAGCAGCACGTACTAATGCAACACCGCCACCTGGTACCACACCTTCTTCAACCGCTGCGCGAGTTGCATGTAATGCATCTTCAACACGGTCTTTTTTCTCTTTCATTTCCATCTCAGTAGCGGCACCTACTTTGATTACTGCAACACCGCCAGCTAATTTAGCCATGCGCTCTTGTAGCTTTTCTTTATCGTAGTCTGAAGTCGCTTCTTCAATTTGTGCTTTGATTTGTGCAACACGGCCGTTAATGCCGTCTTCTTCACCAGCACCATCAATGATTGTTGTGTCGTCTTTAGTGATTACTACACGTTTAGCTGTACCTAAGTCTTCAACTGTTGCCTTTTCAAGCTCAAGGCCGATTTCTTCAGAAATCACAGTACCGCCAGTTAAAACCGCGATATCTTGTAGCATTGCTTTACGACGATCGCCAAAACCAGGTGCTTTAACCGCTGATACTTTTACAATACCACGCATGTTATTAACTACTAGTGTCGCTAACGCTTCACCTTCAAGGTCTTCTGCGATAATTAGTAGAGGTTTACTTGCTTTAGCAACCGCTTCTAATGTTGGTAATAATTCACGGATGTTAGATATTTTTTTATCTACAAGTAAGATAAATGGGTTATCTAGTTCAACCGCGCCTTTTTCAGCGTTGTTGATAAAGTATGGAGATAAGTAACCACGGTCAAACTGCATGCCTTCTACAACATCTAGTTCGTTTTCCAGTGATTGACCTTCTTCAACGGTGATTACACCAGTGTTACGGCCTACTTTTTCCATTGCATCAGCAATGATTTCACCAATTTCTTTATCAGAGTTAGCTGAAATAGTACCCACTTGTGCAATCGCTTTAGTATCAGCACATGGAACAGAAAGCGCTTTAAGTTCTGCAACTGCAGCAATGATTGCTTTATCAATACCGCGCTTAAGATCCATTGGGTTCATACCCGCAGCAACTGCTTTAAGACCTTCGTTTACAATAGACTGAGCAAGCACAGTTGCGGTAGTAGTACCGTCACCAGCAGCATCATTTGCTTTAGACGCTACTTCTTTAACCATTTGTGCGCCCATATTTTCAAACTTATCTTCAAGTTCGATTTCTTTTGCTACAGATACACCATCTTTGGTGATCACTGGAGAGCCAAATGATTTGTCTAGTACAACGTTACGACCTTTAGGGCCTAATGTTACTTTTACTGCGTTTGCTAAAATGTTTACGCCAGTTAGCATTTTTGCACGTGCGTCGCCTGCAAACAGTACTTCTTTTGCTGCCATGTTTAATTTCCTCTAAATTCTTAAAATGTGTGTTAAACGAAAAGTAGGTTTAGCCTACAATGCCTAAAATATTGTCTTCACGCATGATCAGGTACTCTTGACCTTCGATCTTTTCAGTTTTTTCAACATATGAGCCAAATAACACAGTGTCACCGGCTTTCACTTCTAACGCGCGAACGTCACCGTTTTCTAAAACGCGACCATTACCTACGGCAACAACTTCTCCGCGAGTTGATTTTTCAGCTGCAGAGCCAGTTAATACAATACCGCCAGCAGACTTGGTTTCTTCTTCTAGACGCTTGATGATTACGCGATCTTGTAAAGGACGAATGTTCATGTTTTTAGTTCTCCTAACAGTTTCTGAACAGTACAGAAAAAAGTGTATCTAATTTGCTTTCATTAATGGGGGTAGAGTGAAAAATTCCAAGAGAAAAAATGATAAATTTTTAATCTTTTCGCTCGTATTCACCATCTATGGTATTAGGACGGTTTTCATCTTGCTCATGATGCATAGATTGATGAGGTTGTGAAAACCCTGAAGTACTCGTTTGGTGCATACTAGCGCTCATTCTCACTGTTGCTTGGCTGGCAAGTCCTGCGGCTAATTTATTACGAATTGCAGGAGTAAGAAGCAGTAAGCCAAATACATCCGTCATAATACCGGGGGTTAATAAAAGTACCCCTGCAATAATCACGCAAATACCGGTAAACAACTCTTTAGCCGGCATTTGCCCTTGAGCCATTTGCACTTGTACGTTTTGTAATGCGCCCATCCCTTGCTGTTTCACCATTTTCGCACCCACAATAGCGGTTAGTACCACCAAAGCAATTGTTGCGAAGCCACCTATTACGTCACTAACCTGAATTAGCAAGGCAATTTCAATAATAGGAATGATGATAAACAGCAAAAATAAAATTCTAAACATAAGACTCTCTAAAAATGACACTCATTAAGGTGTTAATGAAATATAAGTGAGGGTTGTCGGGTCTATTTTCAAGCTAATAAGAGTAAGTAATAAACTTTAATGTTAGTAAAGTTATAGCTAGTGGGTTTAAGTCACTTTACTGTAAAGACCTCAAATGTTGACAGAGTTCGTGTCTACACATTATACCCGCTATCAGCTACTATGGGGCTAGACCCCCGTAAACAAGTAAAGGTTCACTATGACAACGCAATTTAAACTTATTTTTACCACTTGCAGAGATAACCATGAAGCCCGTTTATTGGCTATGGCGCTAATTGAAAAGAAACTGGCTGCTTGTGTAAATATTTTACCTGCCATGACTTCAATTTACATATGGGAAGGTGAAGTAGCCGAGGCAACTGAAGTGAAGCTGCTAATTAAAACCAAGGCCGATAAAATGAACGATGTATTTTTAACTTTGAAAGATCTTCACAGCTATGAAGTACCAGAAATACAAGTCGTTGATGTAGCAACCGGTAACTTGGCTTACTTTAATTGGATGGATGAGGTGCTTCATTAATGCGCTTTATTTTATTTTTTTTATTAAGCGTATTAATGGCGCCTGTTTGGGCAACACAAAATACCCTTGATGATTTTCTTAAACCAACTCAGCACACATTTTTACCGGTTAACGAAGCGTTTGTATTTGATTTTGATCAGCAAGGTAGTACGTTATTTGTTGGTTGGGATATCGCTGATGACTATTACTTATATAAAGATAAAATAGAAATTATTGCTAAAGGTGCCAGCATTGACGTGCCTGAGTTGGGCTCTGGTGAAGTTATTGAAGATGAGTTTTTTGGTAAAACTGAAGTGTTTTTTAATTCTCTCAGTATTATCAGCAAGCTTAGTAATGTAAGTGAAGATGGCGTTGTTAAGGTGCGTTATCAAGGTTGTGCAAAAGCAGGGCTGTGTTATCCACCTGAAATTATAAGCATTCCATTGAGTGTACTGGCAGGTGAGAATAATACTAATGACAATACCGCAACAAGTAGTGCATTCTCGGCACTTAGCCAACCTGTAGAAAAACCTGTTACTGCAGCAACACCTGAGAAAGAGCTCACCTTTACAGAGCAACTAGCTAGTCAGAGCTTAATGGTTAACCTTGCTATATTTTTTGCTGTGGGTGTAGGTTTGGCATTTACACCGTGTGTATTTCCGATGTTCCCTATTTTATCTAGCTTAATTGCGGGTCAAAAGAACCTGTCTACCAAAAAAGCATTTGCACTGTCATTTGTTTATATTCAGGGTATGGCGGTCACCTATGCTGCATTAGGCTTAGTGGTTGCTGCATTAGGTGGCCAAGTGCAAGGTTACTTACAGCACCCATATGTATTGATAAGTTTTAGTTTACTGTTTGTATTGTTGGCTATGTCGATGTTCGGTTGGTACGAAATAAAATTACCTAGCAGTATGATGAACAAACTAACCCAAGTGAGCAATAACCAAAAAGGCGGTAATTACATTGGGGTATTCCTGATGGGGGTTTTATCAGGGCTCATTGCATCACCCTGTACCACTGCACCTTTATCAGCCGCATTATTATTTGTAGCGCAAAGCGGCGATTACTTAGTCGGTGGACTAACGCTTTACGTACTTAGCCTAGGAATGGGCTTACCACTGTTACTCCTTGGTACATCGGGAGGTAAGCTATTACCTAAAGCTGGCGGGTGGATGGAACAAGTTAAAACTTTATTTGGTTTTATTATGTTAGTTGTGCCACTTATTTTGCTAGAGCGAATTATCGATATCGAGATAATTTTATTATTAGCTGGTTTATTAGCTATCTCCACAGCGCTTTATTTTCATCATTGGCAAAGCGCCCAATCGCAAGGTAAGTTAAAAACTTTACTGTGGTTTATGGCTGTTTTATTAGTGCTCACAGGAATTAACTTAACCAAAAACTATTTTTGGCCAACACCAACAGTGAGTTTGCAAACAACCTCGCAAAGCAATGAGTTTAAACATGTTGCTAACTTGGCCGAGCTTAAACAAGCCGTATCACAAGCAAATAGCGAAGGCCGCATGGTTATGGTGGACTTATACGCTGACTGGTGTGTAGCGTGCAAAGAGTTTGAGCATTACACATTTCCTGACCCGCAAGTGCAAAGTGAGTTTAGCCATTACCAATTGATTCAAATTGACCTAACCCAAAGCGATAATGAAACAATTGAGCTTATGGAAGCATACTCAGTGTTTGGTTTGCCGAGTATTTTATTCTTCAATACCCAAGGTGAAGAGTTAAGTGCACAACGTGTAACTGGCTTTTTAAATGCGGATGATTTTGCTAAGCACCTAGCTGCAGTGCGTGCCAGCGCTGAATAATCATTCTATATGGCACAACATTATATTAATGTTGTGCCATATCACTTCCCTCAAAGTATGTCCCCAGAATAGAGATTAGACCAGTATTTTGCTGCTATTTACTTCGAAATCACTATAATAGTTGGTTAACGTGAGAAATTGTTGCTATCTTACTTTTTTCTGCTTACTTTTTAGAGAAAAACTAGTTAGTAACCGCTTAATTCATTACTTATAGGATATATCGCGTATTATGGCTGCAAAATTAAAGATTTTAGTTATAAATGGCCCAAATTTAAACATGCTAGGAAAGCGTGAACCTGATAAGTACGGTTCGCATTCTTTAGAGCATATTATGAGCGAGTTAAACAGCGCTGCTAATAGTTTAGGTGTGGCATTAACGCATTTCCAAAGTAATAGTGAGCAAGCGCTCATTGAACGCATTCATGATGCTTGGCAAGCGGTTGATTACATAATAATTAACCCAGCAGCATTTACGCACACAAGCGTCGCATTACGTGATGCATTGCTAAGTGTTGATATTCCGTTCTTTGAAGTGCACTTAAGTAATGTGCATGCACGTGAAACGTTTCGCCATCATTCTTATTTTTCTGATGTGGCGCAAGGCGTTATTTGTGGATTAGGTGCAATGGGTTATCACGCTGCTTTAAATGCAGCAGTCAGCCGATTGCAAAACTCAAACTAAATTTAAACTAACAAACTAATAGGCGGGCCGTTTATGGATATTCGCAAGATCAAAAAACTAATTGAATTAGTAGAAGAATCAGGTATTGCAGAACTAGAAATCACTGAAGGTGAAGAATCAGTACGTATTAACCGTAATAACATGAGTGCCGGTCCTGCGTACGCGCAATTTGCACCACAGCAATACGCTCCAGCACCGGCTCCAGCGGCAGCTGCACCATCTGCACCTGCGGCCGTGGAATCTGAAGCACCTGCAGGGCCTACAGGTCATCAAGTTAAGTCTCCTATGGTAGGTTCTTTTTATGCAGCAGCTTCTCCAGAAGCACCAGCATATGTTGAAGTGGGTTCTCAGGTTAAAGTTGGCGACACATTATGTATCGTTGAAGCAATGAAGATGATGAACCAAATTGAGTCAGATAAAGCCGGTACAGTAAAAGCTATTTTAGTAGAAAACGGCGAGCCAGTAGAATTTGATCAACCTTTATTCATCATTGAATAATAGCGCAACGTAAAAGGCCAACTCTCATGTTAGATAAAGTAGTCATTGCAAACCGAGGTGAAATTGCACTTCGTATATTGCGCGCCTGCAAAGAGCTTGGGATCAAAACGGTTGCTGTGCATTCAACGGCGGATCGCGATCTTAAGCATGTATTGCTAGCAGATGAAACCATCTGTATTGGTAAACCTGCAGCAACTGAAAGTTACTTAGACATTCCACGCATTATTGCCGCAGCAGAAATTACTGATGCGGTCGCTATCCACCCAGGTTATGGTTTTCTTGCAGAAAATGCAGATTTTGCCGACCAAGTTGAGCAAAGCGGTTTTGTATTTATCGGTCCTCGTGGCGACACTATTCGTCTAATGGGCGATAAAGTATCGGCAATCGAAGCGATGCGTAAAGCGGGTGTTCCGTGTGTACCAGGTTCTGATGGTCCGGTATCGGATGATAAAGAGCGCAACATGCAAATTGCTAAGCGTATTGGTTACCCGGTAATTATTAAAGCAGCTGGCGGTGGCGGTGGCCGTGGTATGCGTGTTGTTCGCAACGAAGCTGAGTTAATCAATTCAATTGCGCTAACGCAACAAGAAGCGAAACAGTTCTTTGGCAACAGCATGGTTTACATGGAGAAATTCCTTGAAAACCCACGCCATATTGAAGTACAAGTATTGGCCGACGGTCAAGGCAATGCGGTTCACTTAGGCGAGCGTGATTGTTCAATGCAACGTCGTCACCAAAAAGTAGTGGAAGAGGCGCCAGCGCCAGGTATTACTGCAGAAGTACGTAAGTTCATTGGTGAGCGTTGTACACGCGCATGTATCGAAATTGGTTATCGTGGTGCGGGTACGTTTGAGTTTTTATACGAGAACGGTGAGTTTTACTTCATTGAAATGAACACCCGCATTCAGGTTGAGCATCCAGTAACTGAAATGGTCACCGGTGTTGATTTAATCAAAGAGCAATTAAAAATTGCCGCTGGTCAGCCTTTATCATTCACTCAAGAAGATGTGGTTATTCGTGGCCATGCTATTGAGTGTCGTATTAATGCTGAAGATCCAGAAACCTTTATTCCATCACCTGGTAAAATTACCCGTTTTCATCCAGCTGGTGGCTTAGGTATTCGTTGGGACAGCCATATTTACGCTGACTACACAGTTCCTCCACATTACGATTCAATGATTGGCAAGCTAATTACTTACGGTGAAAACCGTGATGTAGCTATTGCCCGTGCACGTAATGCACTTAATGAACTCGTTATCGATGGTATTAAAACCAACACCCCACTGCATAAGCGTATTCTTGCAGATGAAAACTTCAAAAATGGTGGTACAAATATCCACTATCTTGAGAAGAAATTAGGGCTGTAAAGTCTATGCTAATTAAAAACCGGCTTAAGCCGGTTTTTTTATCTTTAAAAAAGAGGCAGTATCACCTTAAATAAATAATCTGGTATGATTAACAAATATGCGCTTTTCGTAAATTTTGAGGTAATCATGTCGTGTAGTTTTAATTTTCATTTAGTCGATGAAAATGCCACTGTTGCTATGGGTAATAAATTAGCTGCCATAATAGAACAGGGCGCAGTTATTTATTTGCATGGTGATTTGGGGGCAGGTAAAACGACATTTACTCGCGGTATAGTGCAAGGTTTTGGTCATACAGGTAAGGTTAAAAGTCCCACTTATACACTTGTTGAGCCCTACGAACTTGCGCGTGGCAATGTTTATCATTTTGATTTATATCGATTAGGTGACCCAGAAGAGCTTGAATTTATGGGGATTCGTGATTATTTTTCAGCAACGGCAATTTGTATTGTTGAGTGGCCGGAAAAAGGTGGAGAATTTATCCCTGTTCCCGATCTAAATGCTACGCTAAGTTATGTAGGTGACGAGCGTAAAATTGTTATTAACAGCGCCAGTGAGCGTGGTGTAGCAATTGTCGAAAAACTAAATAATAGATAATAAAATAGTTAAGGCAGTGATTATCAAAATGAGTCGTGGTTTAGTTAAACTTTTTATTTACCTCATGGTTTTTACAGTGAGCTTGCCATTGTGGGCGCAAAACACTATTAATAGTGTGCGTGTTTGGCCATCACCTGATAGCACTCGGGTGGTGTTTGACCTCGACGATAAACCCGACTTTAGTTACTTTATGTTAAAAAACCCAAGCCGTTTAGTCGTTGATTTAGAAAATACGGATGAGTTGAAAACATTGCCAGGTGTGCCATCAAAGCACCAAATAGTTAGTAAGTTACGCTACTCAAAACCTAAAAATGAACACAGCGTGCGTTTAGTGTTTGAATTAAGCGGACCGGTCAAGCCTGTGGTATTTGCATTGGCACCTACGGGGCCTTATAAAAACAGGTTAGTGGTCGACTTATACGACAAGAGTCAACCTCAAGGGGCGGTCAGTCCGGCACAAACGGCAGCTAAAAAACGCCAGTTAAGCCAAGAACGCGACATTGTTATTGCCATTGATGCAGGCCATGGTGGTGAAGATCCAGGCTCCATTGGCCCTTCAGGTACCTACGAAAAAGACATCACTTTACAAATTGCCAAGCGTTTAGAGCGCATGATTGATGCTGAGCGCGGTATGATTTCGCGTATGGTTCGTAGTGGCGATTACTTTGTAAAACTTAATACACGTACTAATCGTGCTCGCCAGAAAAAAGCCGACTTTTTTGTTTCTATTCATGCTGATGCGTTTACCAGTCCAGGACCCAATGGGGCTTCGGTATGGGTGTTGTCGTTGCGACGCGCCAACTCAGAAATAGGTAAATGGATTGAGGATAAAGAAAAGCACTCTGAGTTACTTGGCGGGGCCGCTGATGTTATTAAAGATGCTGCTAATGAAAAGTACTTAGCGCAAGCCTTGCTTGATATGTCGATGGATCATTCAATGAAAACAGGGCTTAATGTTGCAGATGAAGTAATAAAAGAATTAAGAAAAGTAGCAAAAATGCATAAAAAGGCACCGCAACATGCCAGCCTTGCAGTATTAAAGTCGCCAGATATTCCGTCTATTTTAGTTGAAACTGGATTTATCTCTAATCCTCGTGAAGAGCGACTGCTTAAAAGCGCCAATCACCAAGAGCGTTTGGCGAAAGCCATGTTTACCTCAATTAAAAATTACTATTTGCGCAACCCACCCGACGACTCTCTGTTTGCGTCATTAAAGTCTCAATACCCAACAAAGCACAAGGTACGTCCGGGGGAGTCATTGAGTATGTTGGCAGGGCGATATGGTGTCAGTATTAATCAAATTAAACAGGTTAATAAGCTCAGTTCAAATACGCTATTTATTGGTCAAGAACTTGATATTCCTCAGAGTTAATTTTAAAAGCGCACAACATTTAGGGTTTTTATGAGTATTGAAATATTACCTGCGCGCTTGGCAAACCAGATTGCGGCGGGTGAAGTTGTTGAGCGTCCGGCATCGGTGGTTAAAGAGTTAGTAGAAAATAGCCTAGATGCAGGCGCGACACGTATTCAAATAGATATTGAGCGCGGTGGTCATAAGCTGATTCGAATTCGTGATAATGGCTCAGGGATTGCAAAAGAGGAGCTCACATTAGCGCTCTCTCGCCATGCTACCAGTAAACTAAAGTCGCTAGACGACTTAGAAAATATTTGTTCTCTAGGCTTTAGAGGTGAAGCTCTCGCGTCCATTAGCTCAGTATCTCGCTTAACCTTAAGCTCTAAGCCCGAACAGCAAGAAGCTGCTTGGCAAGCCTTTGCACAAGGCCGAGATATGGCCGTGGAGGTAAAGCCTGTGGCACATCCCAGCGGTACTACAATTGAAGTAAAAGACTTATTTTTTAATACCCCAGCACGGCGTAAGTTTTTACGTACCGAAAAAACCGAGTTTAGCCATATTGATGAGCTTATAAAGCGGATTGCGCTGAGTCGCTTTGATGTATCAATTACGTTAACTCATAACGAAAAAGTAGTGCGGCAGTATCGCGCTAAAACCGATCCTGCTCAAGCGATTACGCGAGTTGCCCAAGTCGCGGGTAAAGCGTTTGCTGAACAGGGACTACATATCCAATCAGGCGAATCAGGGCTACAACTACATGGTTGGGTGCTGCCAGTTGGCTCGGCCAATACCACACAGTACACCTATGTAAATAATCGTATGATGCGCGACAAACTTATTCTGCATGCTATTCGCCAAGCATTTGAAGAGGTCAGTGGTGAGCAAGAGTTACCTGGGTTTGTGATTTATATTGATATAGATCCACGTCAAGTAGATGTGAACGTACATCCTGCTAAACATGAGGTACGCTTTCATCAAGGGCGCTTGGTACACGACTTTATTTTACAAGCGATTAAACAAGTTGTTGTGCCGCTTCAAGCTGAGTTTGTTAATTCGCCAGCCGCTCACACGCATCATTCACCGGTTACATCGTTTAACCAAGAACACACGACCAATAGTGAACTTTTTGATTATCCTAAGTCGTCATTACAACCAAGTCATTCGCCATCTACAAGCGGTGCCTCTTATAATGGCAGTCGTCAGGGCGGAGGCAGACAGGTGCGTGCCGAAAGCCAAAATTACCATGACGTAAATGCGTTTTATCAGGGCGTGAATGAGCAACAAGCGCAGCACTTTGATAATCCAGTGCCATTTGTGCAATCAGATGAGACCCAAGTATCAGATACAGCACTGCGCACTGTCGATATAATAACCATGGAACAAGGCGCTTGTGTGTTTAATGATGAGAACCAACTTTATTGTTCACACTTTAAATATGCGCTAGCGGATGATTGGCTTGCACAAATTAAAGAGCAAGGCAGCCTTGAGGGTAAAGCATTGTTATTACCCGTGCGGGTTAACGTATCAAAACAGGATACTGAGCTACTGGCTGCGCAACAATCATGGTTTACTTTGCTTGGTTTTGAACTTTTAATTGAAAAACAGTTTGTTATGGTTAAAAAGTTGCCTGTTTGCTTGTACTTACTTGATGTGAGTGCCGCAGTAGATGCCTTACTTGAGGGGTGTAAAGCCCAATTAGAAAGTATTGATAAGTGGTTAGCGTGGCAGTTAAATGTAATACCCACACGGTTCTATGCCAGTAATGCCTTTGCAGCACAGCAAACTCGCTTACAAAATAATGCGCAAACAATTGAACGTTTACGTGAAAAAGCGGTTAAAATAGAATTAAAGTCTTATCTAGCGCAATTTAATTAGGGTATTCGTGTTGAGTAATTTACCGGTCATATTTTTAATGGGCCCCACCGCTGCTGGTAAAACAGCATTGGCAATTTCACTGTGTGAGCATTTAAATACTGAAATTATCAGCGTTGATTCGGCACTGGTTTATAAAGGTATGGATATTGGTACCGCTAAACCGGATGCCGATGAACTAGCACGTGCTCCACATCACTTAATTGACTTACTTGATCCAAGCGAAACTTATTCAGTGGCTGATTTTAGACGCGATGCAATAGAAAAAATTGATAAATTTCATCAACAAGGTAAAGTGCCTGTACTGGTTGGAGGTACAATGATGTACTTTAAAGCCTTAATTGATGGACTATCTCCTTTACCTGAGGCTGATGAGCAGATAAGGGCAGAACTTGAAATGCAGGCGAAACAGCATGGCTGGCCACATTTGTATCAAGAGCTATTAAGAATAGATCCTCAAGCAGCGCAAAAGATGAGTGAAAATGATTCACAACGAATTAATCGCGCTTTAGAGGTTTACCGTATAACAGGTAAAACAATGACTGAATTGCAAAAGCAAAAACAGCCACCTTTACCTTACACTTTTCATCAATTTGCTATTGCTCCAGATGATCGTAAAGAGTTACACCAGCGAATTGCAGAAAGGTTTAAAATAATGATTGAACAGGGGTTTGAAAAAGAAGTTTCGACCCTATATCTACGTGAGGATTTACATCCCAATATGCCTTCTATTCGTTGTGTAGGTTATAGACAGATGTGGGATTACCTTGCGGGTGAAATAGATCACGATGAAATGGTTTTTCGCGGTATTGCTGCCACACGTCAATTGGCTAAGCGTCAATTAACGTGGTTAAGAAGTTGGCCTGACGTTACATGGTTGACAACCGGTGATGAAGAAAACTTGCATCGTGTAGTAAGTTCGCTAAGCTAGTAGTAGTTGGACAAAATTTAGCTTTGTTAAATTAGTTCAGCCACTTAATTATAATAACACCTAGAACGAAGGAATAATAACATGGCAAAAGGCCAATCGTTACAAGACCCATTTTTAAATGCATTACGCCGCGAGCGCATTCCAGTATCAATTTTTTTGGTAAATGGCATAAAATTACAAGGTAAAATTCAGTCATTTGACCAATTTGTAATTTTACTGGAAAACACTGTTAATCAAATGGTGTATAAACATGCAATTTCAACAGTTGTACCTGCACGCGCAGTCAACTTCCAAGGTGTACAGGGAAATGAAGACACTGAAGAAACTGAACCTGGAAACTTTTAAATTAGGAGCGTAATGCTTGTTTGACCGCTATGAATCTGGCGAACAGGCAATTTTAGTCCATATCGACTTACCTAAAGATGGGGATCGTGAAGATCTTCATGAATTAGAAATGTTGGTATCTTCTGCTGGTGTTAGTAGTTTGGCGGTTGTGCAAGGCAGCCGTCAAGCACCACATCCTAAGTTATTTGTCGGTACCGGCAAAGCGGAAGAAATAGCTGAAATTGTCAAAATCCACAATGCCGATGTTGTCATTTTTAACCATCAGTTGAGCCCGTCTCAAGAACGCAATTTAGAGCGTGTTTGTCAATGCCGGGTGCTTGACAGAACAACACTTATTCTTGATATTTTTGCTCAGCGTGCCCGTACTCATGAAGGTAAACTTCAAGTTGAGTTGGCGCAGCTTCGCCATATGTCTACACGCTTAATCCGTGGGTGGACTCACCTTGAGCGCCAAAAAGGGGGGATAGGCTTACGTGGTCCGGGTGAAACGCAGCTAGAAACCGATCGACGTTTATTGCGCGCACGTATTAAAAATATTCGTGCACGACTTGCCAAAGTGGCTGTACAGCGTGAACAAGGTCGACGTGCTCGTACACGTAATGAAATTCCAACAGTGTCGCTGGTGGGCTATACCAATGCCGGAAAATCAACACTGTTTAACTACATTACCGATTCAGATGTGTATGCAGCCGATCAACTATTCGCCACTCTAGATCCAACGCTACGTAAACTCGATATAGGTGATGTTGGCTCCGTTATTTTAGCGGATACTGTAGGGTTTATTCGTCACTTACCGCATGATTTAGTGGCTGCATTTAAAGCAACCCTAACCGAGACGCGTGAAGCCGATTTGCAACTGCATGTGATAGATGTAGCTGACCCTCGCCGAAAAGAAAATATTGAACAGGTACAAGAAGTCCTTAAAGAGATTGAAGCCGACGAGGTACCGCAGTTATTAGTTTATAACAAAATTGATGCGCTTGATGAGGTAACGCCACGTATTGATCGTGATGACGAGGGCCAACCTATAAGAGTATGGCTATCGGCAAAAACTGGCGAAGGCTGTGAATTACTTAGTGAAGCTATCAGCGACTTACTCGCTAAACAAATGCTTAACGAAACAATTTTACTCGCACCGCAGTATGGGCGTTTAAGAGCATCGCTATTTAATTTAAGCGCAGTACACAATGAACGGTTTGATGAGCAAGGTAATTGGTTGCTTGATGTACGATTACCTATGATTGAATGGAACCGTTTAATTAAAGATTTTGGCCCTGAAATTGAAAGTTTTATTAGCTGCGATTAAAAACTGCAAGATTAATGTCGGTTTTAGTATAAGAAACGCAGAAGATTTGTTAGATTTAACACAATTTCCGAATTTATTTAGATAACAATGGAGTATAGCTATGGCCTGGAATGAACCGGGTAATAATGGCAATGACAAAGATCCGTGGAATAACAAAGGCGGACGTGATCAAGGCCCACCTGATTTAGACGAGGTGTTCCGTAAATTCAGTAACAAGTTTAACGGCTTATTTGGCGGTAAAAAATCCGGCAATGGTAGCGGTGGTGGACTTGGCGGAGCCGGTATTTCATTTGTACTTATTATCGCTGCAATTGTATGGGCGCTAAGCGGTATTTATACGGTGAAAGAAGCTGAGCGCGGTGTCGTTCTTCAATTTGGTAAGTTTGACCGAATTGCAGATCCAGGCTTGCGTTGGAAAATGACCTTTATTGAAACGGTTATTCCAGTTGATATCGAAGCTGTTCGCTCGTTATCAGCATCAGGTTTTATGCTAACCGAAGATGAAAACGTAGTAAGCGTTGAATTTGAAGTACAGTATCGAGTAATCGACCCTTACTTGTACAAATTTAGTGTTACTAACGCTGACAGCAGCCTTGAAGAAGCATTAGATAGTGCGTTGCGTTACGTTGTTGGTCATTCAAAAATGGACCAAGTACTGACGAACGGCCGTGAAGTTGTGCGTCAAAATACCTGGGATGAGCTAAATCAAATCATCGAACCTTATAATTTAGGTTTAATCGTAACCGACGTTAACTTCAAGGACTCACGTCCACCAATGGAAGTTAAAGATGCGTTTGATGATGCAATTGCAGCCCAAGAGGATGAGCAACGCTTTATTCGTGAAGCAGAAGCGTATGCCCGTGAAATTGAGCCGCGTGCGCGTGGTCAAGTAACTCGTATGACGCAAGAAGCTGAAGGTTACCAAGAACGTATTACTTTAGAAGCGCAAGGTGAAGTGGCTCGTTTTGAGAAATTACTTCCAGAATACCAAGCAGCTAAAGAAGTAACACGTGAGCGTTTATACATAGATACGATGCAAGAAGTGCTGGCTAATAGCTCTAAAGTATTGGTTGATGTTAAAGGCGGTAATAACATGATGTACTTACCACTTGATAAAATCATGGAGAAACAGGGTTCATCAACACGCGTTGCTTTACCTAGCTCAAGCGATATTAACGATTTACGTAACAAGGTAAATACGTCACGCAACAGCACTGTTAATAGTGGTAACGATCGCTTTAACAATGATCGTTTTAACGACGGGAGATAAGAGCAATGAAAAACTTTAGTTTAGTAATCCTATTAGCCGCCATTGTGATGTCTTTCTCGTCGGTGTTCGTGGTCTCTGAAGGTCAAAAAGCGATTGTACTTTTATTTAGTAAAGTGCAAAAAGACAGCGATGAACAAGCGGTAGTTTATGGTCCGGGTTTACACTTAAAAGTCCCATTTTTTAGCCAAGTACGTCGCATTGATGCACGTATTCAAACGCTAGATGGTACACCAGATCGCTTTGTAACTAGCGAGAAAAAAGACTTAATCGTTGATTCGTTTGTAAAGTGGCGCGTAAACGACTTTAGCTCTTTTTACCTGCGTGCACGTGGTGATAAGCAATACGCTGAAACGCTACTTAAGCAAAAGGTAAACAATGGACTACGTACTAATTTTGGTACGCGTACTATTCGTGAAATTGTATCTGGTGAGCGTAGCGAGCTGATGGAAGAAGCGTTAGTACAAGCGTCTGAAAGTGCTAGTGAGCTGGGTATTGAAGTACTTGATGTGCGTGTTAAGCAAATTAACTTACCACAAGAGGTGAGTAGCTCTATTTACCAACGTATGCGCGCTGAGCGTACTGCAGTTGCTAAAGAGCATCGCTCTGAAGGTCAGGAAAAAGCCGAAACAATTCGTGCAGGTGTTGACCGTCGTGTAACAGTAATGCTTGCCGATGCAGAACGTAATGCTCGTTCTGTTCGTGGTCAAGGTGATGCTGACGCTGCTGCGATTTACGCTAGTGCTTACAATAAAGACCCTGAGTTCTTTAGCTTTGTTCGCTCTTTAGAAGCTTATAAGCAAACTTTCAAAGGCAAGCAAGACGTGATGGTGTTATCACCGGATAGCGACTTCTTCCAATACATGAAAGGCGCGAAGGCTCAGTAATCATAGCTTTAGTTAAATTTGAAAAAGCCCTGCAATTGCAGGGCTTTTTGTTATCTCAATTTTAAGGCTATAAATGATTGTTATTTATGTGATTATTAGCTAAACACTGATGTTTACTAGCCGCACGAGGAAAAAATAAGCTAAACGGGGTGAACATTGCTTTAGTTTTCTGGTAAAATCTCGTCCTAATTTTCTCTAAGTGAATTTGCAATGGGTAAAAACGTTGTTGTACTAGGCACCCAATGGGGTGACGAAGGTAAGGGTAAGGTAGTTGACCTCCTTACAGATAAAGCATCTTTAGTAGTTCGTTATCAAGGTGGTCATAACGCTGGCCATACTTTAGTGATCGACGGTGAAAAGACAGTTCTACACCTTATTCCATCGGGTGTATTACGTGACAATGTTAAATGTGTGATTGGTAATGGTGTTGTTTTATCACCAGAAGCGCTAATGAAAGAAATTGGCATGCTTGAAGAGCGTGGCGTACCTGTACGTGATCGTCTTTTAATCAGTGAAGCATGTCCGCTAATATTGCCTTTCCATGTTGCATTAGATGTAGCTCGCGAAACTGCGCGTGGCGATAAACCAATCGGTACAACTGGTCGTGGTATCGGTCCAGCGTATGAAGATAAAGTAGCACGTCGTGGTTTACGTGTTGGCGATTTATTCAATCCTGAATTATTTGCTACTAAGTTAAAAGAAGTATTGGAATACCACAACTTCACATTAGTGAACTACTACAAAGTAGATGCTGTGGATTTTCAAAAAACGTTTGATGATGCAATGGCTGTTGCAGACATTTTAAAAGCAATGGTAGTTGATGTAACTGAGCTTTTAGATCAAACGCGTAACGCCGGTGACAACATCTTATTTGAAGGTGCACAAGGTACACTACTTGATATTGATCACGGTACTTACCCTTATGTAACATCTTCAAACACCACAGCTGGTGGCGTTGCTACAGGTGCGGGTTTTGGCCCATTACACCTCGATTATGTACTAGGTATCATTAAAGCGTACACAACACGTGTAGGTTCAGGTCCTTTCCCTACAGAGCTTTACGACGGTCTTGATAAGCAAGACCCAGTAGGTAAGCATTTAGGTGACAAAGGTCATGAGTTTGGTGCTACTACAGGTCGTTTACGTCGTACTGGTTGGTTAGATGCAGTGGCTATGCGCCGTGCAGTCCAAATAAACAGCATTTCAGGATTTTGTTTAACTAAACTTGACGTTTTAGATGGTTTAGAAACACTTAAAATCTGTACTGGTTATAAGCTTGAAGATGGCACTGTGACAAACGTGACGCCATTAGCAGCTGAAGGTTACGATAAAGTAACGCCAGTATACGAAGAAATGCCTGGTTGGTCTGAAAATACAGTGGGTGTAACATCGCTTGAAGGTTTACCTAAAGCGGCAATTGATTACATTAAACGTATTGAAGAAATCACTGGCGTACCTGTTGATATTATCTCTACAGGTCCAGATCGTGTTGAAACGATGATACTTCGTAGCCCATTTGCATAATATTGGGTTTATGTTGAAAAAAGCTGCCATGTGCAGCTTTTTTTATGTCTGCAGAAAAGTGACGCTATTAATAGTGGAACGATCTTTGTATATTATTTGGTAAGTTTATTTTTAAAGTGGTTAATATGCGTTTATCTTCTCGTTGCTCTATGTGGTCATTATCACTACTCACACTTTCTTTATTTAATGTAAGCAATAGCTTAGCTGAAGAAAGTCCTGCAGCTGTGCCGCTGTATACTGAATCTGAGTTAATAGCTTTAATTAATGAGAACACTCATCTAGCGCGCGTAAAGGCAGATAATTGCCAGTTAGTACAAGATATAGAAGCGCGAGCCAATAAAATGGCATTGCCATCATATCAATTCCTATACGGTGATATGCTCGCTTATAAAGTGTGTGTTGAGCGTGATGTTGCTTTAGGTGTGTATTACATGAAAAAAGCGGCTGAGCAGGGCTTAGCGGCTGCATTAGAGCAACTAGGTCGCTACTACGACGTTGGGCAGTTGGTCCAAAAAGACAAAACCATGGCAATAACCTACTTACGTGAGGCGTCAGCGCAAGGCAACTTAAAAGCGCAGTTACGATTAGTTGGCTTGTTTAATCAAGGTTATGGTAGTCCAAGAGATTTCGAAGATGCTTATCGTTGGCTGTTTAACACCACGGTAGCCGATAAAGCGACACATAAAAAAATAGAGCGAGCATTAACAAAACTTGCTGAAAAAATGCCAGCCAGTGTCGTTACCCGCGCGCGCTTACCTATGTAACCTAAACTCTGGATAATAAATCTATTTCTGGCTAGAGAGAATAAACCTAATTATGACTATGATTTAATATGTTAGTAAATCTCTTAACCAGAGTTCAGGTATGTAAATAAAAAGCGAGAATGCCTTTGTGGCAATCTCGCTTTTTAGTTATTACTCGTCTTTTTTATTGTCTTTGGCTTTGTTATTGGCCGGATCTTTTAATAGCGATATCTTAGGCGGCTGTAACGCAACCACTCGCTCACCTTCTTGTGGTGGCTTTTCCATATCACTGGTAAAAGGCCTCATTTTCACTGGTGCGTCTTCATCACTGTCTTTATCACCTTTAAGAATAAATAGCGGGATCGCTTCAGGATTCATTTCTAAATACTGCTGCCAGCTAAATTCTTCAGATATTCGCGTTGCACTCACTTTGCCGCCTTTGGCTATCACGCTACTTAAACGAGCATATGCGCCGTTTTCACCAAACAAAATTTGTCGTGATAAGAACGTTGCACTGTCTTTATTTGCTTTAGCATGTGATGAAGATGAGCGTAGTGAAAATACATTTTTTTCATTTAATAAATGAGAAAAATACTGCACCCCTAATGCGTTATGATGGCGATTAGGTGAAAGCGCTAAAACACTGCGAATAGTGGTTAAAGGTAAATAGCGTTCAGCATGCTCAGATTGTGGGTTACCGTAATAACAAGGTAAACCATCCATACGTGCCATTTTACAGTTTTCCCAAGCAGGGTCTGATAAATGAACGGGAATGTTTTGTTCTTTCAATCCACGAGCAATCGCTCTAGATACATGGTTTGCACCAATAATTAAAATAGTATTAGGGGAGGGCTGGCGCACCCCAAGCAATTTAGCAACAGGGATAGCGGTTAAGCTTTGCAGTACCACAGTGACAATAATAACTGTGAATATCAATGGCACCATTTTTTGTGCATCGGCTACACCGGCTTCTATCATACTTAACGCAAATACAGAACCTACGGCTGCAGCAACTATACCGCGAGGCGCAATCCAAGCCAGCACCAAGCGAGACTTCATTGGTAAATCGGTGCCAAAGGTTGAAATAGCAATACACAATGGGCGCGCAATAAATAACACAATAGCTAAGAATATAAATACGTCGCTGTCGAGCATCATTAAGTCAGATAGTTGTAATCTGGCAGCTAGTAATATAAACAAGGTTGAGATCAGAATCATCGAAAGATCTTCTTTAAACTCAAGCACCGAATCTATTTCTAAGTCATCTTGATTAGCTAACCAAATGCCAAATACAGTCACGGCCAATAAGCCTGACTCATGACTTAAATGGTTTGAAATCGAAAAACTAATTAACACTAACGCTAAAATGCCAAATTTATGTAGCTCAAATGGCAGCCATTCGCGGCGCATTAGTTGCGTTGTGATCCAGCCTGAAACCACACCAATACTCAAACCAACGCCAACGGTTTTAACTAGTGCAACGATAGTGTGGCTAAGCACTTCACCCTGACCAACTAACATCACGGCTTCAAATACTAATACCGCGAATAATGCGCCAATAGGGTCTATGACTATGCCTTCCCAGCGTAAAATACGGTCGATGTCTTGAGTGGGTCGCATTGAGTTGAGCAGTGGCGCAATAACCGTTGGTCCGGTTACAACAAGCACAGCGCCAAGTACTGCTGCGACTCGCCAATTTAGCTCTAATAACCAATAGGCGCTTAAACTGATAACGACACAGGTCATAAGCATACCAATAGAACAGAGGTTTCTTACGACTTTACTGATCCCTTTAAGCTCCCGGAAATGCAGTGTTAATGACCCTTCAAATAAAATCACAGCAACACTTAAAGACACCACAGGAAAAAGTAAATCGCCTAATAAAGCATCAGGGTCTAATACGCCAGTAAATGGCCCTAATAAAAGCCCAGTAAGCAACAAAAACAGAATAGCGGGTACTCTGAATGCCCAGGCGACCCATTGGGCTAGCACCGAACACAATGCAATACCGGCTATATAAATTGCTGACATAGAGTAAAAACTCCTTAATATTAATAATGTTTAAAAGTATAACTGTTACCTACCAGTAATACAGTGGGTATACACGTGTAAATTCAATTTAGCTAATAAATAATACTTATTTATTTAGTGTTAACGTCATTCTCTAAAATGTTATCAAAGTTATAGTCTCTATAACTCCTATTTATAGTAGTCTAACTGTATGATAGTTAATGTAAAAAACACTCGTTTTAGCAGTGTGGACCTATTTAGCTTGAATTTTAGCCTTGATCTAAGCCGCTACTTTGACGTATTATACTTCGTGTTCGAATAATTAGTTATCTAACCAAGTTTATAGTTTAAATACTTAATCATGTTAGATATAAACATTTTAACTCTCTTACTGATTGTTTTTACTTTGTTTTGTAATATTTGAACATACAATATCATTTACCGAACTCTTTGGTATGGTTTTGCTCAAGGTGTTTATTTGCTCAGTGCAGATAAATAAAGGTTTGAGTTGAACTATTACCTTTCAATATTTAATCCCCATCGTGGCGGTTAAATCTCGGTCCTTAAGTCATCACCCTATCTGTTGGTGTACCAGACTTAAGAGGCTCTATGTATGTTGTTAATAAAAAGGCCGCACACAGCTTTTTACAGCGATACATAAACAACACTTTATATTTTTTTAGTTAGTACGATCCGATTTATTTATTGGGTTAATACTATTTATTTTTGCATCTTAATTTAAAACGTTAGTTTTAGAGACGGTGTACGTGTGTGTAAAAAGTGTGGGCAATGATAAACAAATTCGACGCTGTGTTATAAACATAGCGACCTGGTTTCATTCATCTATGTGATGAATACAAATTAAATGGAAAGTTGAGCACTTATGCAAAAGTTAAATTGGCGACGTATCGTACTTAAAGTGGGCAGTGCCTTAATTGCACCCGATCAAGATGGCTGTCGTTCACGTTATTTATTAACTATCGCACAGTTTATTGTTCGCTGTCGCGCACGTGGAATAGAAGTTATTTTAGTTTCATCTGGTTCTGTAGCGGCTGGCTCACACTTATTTCCATCAGAACAACCTCGTTCAGTGGTAATGAAAAAAGCGATGGCAGCAGCAGGACAAACAGAAATGATGGCTATGTGGGATCGTTTCTTTGATTTTCCATCAGCACAGCTATTATTAACTCATGGTGACTTACGTGACCGTGAGCGTTACCAGAGTATCCGTGAAACCGTATTTACATTGCTAGAGCACGGCGTGCTACCTATCATTAATGAAAATGATGCAGTAACAACAGATGATTTAAAAGTGGGTGATAACGATAATCTATCAGCCATGGTTGCAGCAGCCGCTGATGCCGACGCATTAATGATTTTCTCGGATGTAGATGGCTTGTATGATAAAAACCCAAATTTGCATGACGATGCCATATTATTGCCTGAAATAAAATCAATTGATGATTCTATTTATGCTATGGCAGGGTGTGCTACCAGTGCGGTAGGTACAGGTGGTATGAAAACCAAAATAGAAGCGGCAGAGAAAGCCACTTCACATGGTATTGCAACTTACATTATTAATGGCTTTAAAGAAGAAACCTTTACTCGCTTGTTAGCCGGTGAAAACCCAGGAAGTGTATTCTTGCCTTATGAAAAACCAATGCAAGATTCTATTCACTGGATGACACACACCGCCAATGAACAGGGTGAAGTTGTTGTAGATGGATCGTTCGATGATTCATTAGAAGGTGAAGACGGCTGCTTACGTGGCGATGAGATCAGAGAAGTACATGGCGAGTTTGCTGTGGGCGATACTATCTTAGTTCGCAGTGAAGATGGTACGCGTTTAGCTAAAGCCACAGCAAATTACAGTAGCTGCTTGTTAAACTTTATTGCAGATAACGAGCAGAGTGAATTCAGCGAAAAAATGCAGGATTCGATTGGACCAATTATTTCAGAAAAAGATATCGCATTATTGGAGAAGTCATGAGTTTAATTACGGATATATCACGCCAGGCAGCAAAGGCTGCACATACACTTGCTTTACTCGATACCGAGACTAAAAACAAAGTGTTAACCGAGATGGCAGCGGCATTAAGAGAGCAAAAAGAATTTATAATCAAAGAAAATGAAAGTGACCTAAGCGCAGCACGCGACAATAATTTAGCAGCATCAATGATAGACCGTTTAACATTGAATGATGAGCGTATTGAAGCCATGGCTGAGGGTATCGAAGTGATTGTTTCACTTGATGATCCTGTTGGTCAGTTACGTGACATTACTGAGCGCCCTAATGGGATTAAAATTCGTAAAATGCGTGTACCACTAGGTGTGGTATGTATGATTTATGAAGCGCGTCCTAATGTAACGGCTGACGCGGGTGCATTATGCTTTAAATCAGGCAATGGTGTTATTTTACGCGGTGGTAAAGAAGCGCTTAAAAGCTCACAAGCCATTGCCAGTGTAATGCATAGCGTGCTTACTAAACATGGTTTACCAACTGCGTTAATTTCAGTGATCCCAGATCCTGACCGCGCCTTGCTCATGGAATTGATGCAGCAACGCGATAGCATTGACTTAATCATCCCTCGTGGTGGTGAAGGCCTAATTAACTATGTTACTGAAAACAGCACAATCCCTGTTATTCAGCATTTTAAAGGCGTTTGTCATTTATATGTAGATAAAGATGCTGATTTAGAAGTAGCACTAAATTTACTGCTTAATGGTAAGACTCAGCGTACTGGTGTATGTAATGCACTTGAGGGTTTAGTGGTACACCAAGATGTAGCTGATGAGTTTTTAAATCTGTGTGCAGTTGTGCTTCGTCAAGAAGGTGTAAAAATTAATGCTGACGCCAAAGCGGCTGAATATTTTGATAATGCCACTGTACTTGCTGATAACGAATTTGGTGAAGAGTACTTAGACTTAGAGTTAGCAATTCGTATTGTGCCAAGTTTTGATGCAGCCGTTGAGCACATTGCTCAATTCGGTTCAAATCATACTGAAGTTATCTGTACTAAGGACGATGCGGCGGCAGAGTTATTCCAACGTAGTGTTGATGCGTCGGTTGTTATGGTTAATGCGTCATCACGCTTTTCTGATGGCTCACAACTAGGCTTAGGTGCAGAGATTGGTATTGCAACGACTAAGTTACATGCTTATGGCCCTATGGGACTTGAGTCATTAACCACTGAAAAATATTTAGTTAATGGTGTTGGTCAAGTTCGCGAATAACTAACCGAACTCAATAAATAATAAAAGTGCCGGGCTTTGCTCGGCATTTTTGATCTCGATTTAGCAAAATTAAACACTTAAGCAAACAAAGAGATTAAAAAATACAAAGCATTATTAACAGAGAAGTTTATTTAGAATATAAAAATAAGGATATTACTTAAAAGGAGAGGGTAGGAAAGTGGTGGAGCTAAGCAGGATCGAACTGCTGACCTCCTGCGTGCAAGGCAGGCGCTCTCCCAGCTGAGCTATAGCCCCACATTCCTAATTTACATGTACTGTAAATGCTTAAGTGCTGAGTCTTAAGCGGGGTGAACTTTAAATATTTTTACGTTTTCGGTCAAGTATTTTTTCACAAATTTTTCCGTTTTAACTAATTTTTGTTAAACTCAGCCTCAATATTTACTAAAACGACAATACATAATGAAAAAATACGCTTTAGTTTTCATGACTTTTCTTTTTGGCTGTGCCAGCTCGGTAGATGAGCCTCCCTATGAAATTAATAATCAACAATTTTATGACACTGTTGATGATCAAGGTAACAAGCTTTTTGCCTATGTGGTCTCTGTAAAGGCTAAGAGCCGTGAGCAAATTAATATTAATAAAAAGCTAACCCGAAGCGATGTAAAGCGTTTTGCCGAACAAGAGCACTTTGAAGAGTCGAGCGTGCTCAAGTTGCAATTAGAAGATCAAGCGGTAGAGTTTCTCAATAAAGAGCTTGCACAACGTAACTATTGTGCAGATAAGCATGAAATAAACGAAGTGCTATGGCGAGATTTAAGTGTGCAATTAAGAGGGCGTTGTTTGTAGTATGTTAGCAGATAAACAAAAATTAGCGGCGGTGTTAGCCCAACTTGATATTAACTATGATGTGATTGAGCATCCAGCGTTGCATGGTAGCTTAGATGCTGACGAGCTGATGGTGAATCGCCCAGGAACACGTTTAAAAAATCTATTTTTGCGAGATAACGAAGGTAAGCGTCATTTTTTAGTGATCACCGCGCATGATAAACAACTCGATTTAAAATCGTTGTCTAAACAGCAAGGGCTATCGCGTTTAGGGTTTGCCTCTAATGAGCGCTTGGCTAAGTACTTAAAAGTTGCACCAGGTTGTGTGTCAATGCTCAGCTTAATGAACGATAAGCAACGAGATGTAACGCTTTGGCTTGATCAGGATATTTGGTTTGGCGATTTATTTCATTGCCATCCATTTGAAAACACCCAAACATGGTTATTAACTAAGCCTGATTTACTGCGTTTTTTTGATTTTACTGAACATCAGCCGCGGGTGATGTTTTTACCCTCGCGCTGAGCCCACAAAATAAGACCCAGCCCACATAAGCAAACCGCAAGAAGTGTTGCCATAAATGCGGTTTGCCCGTGTGCTTGATAAACCACCCCAGGTAATAACGATCCTAGTGCGCCACCGCTATAATAAAATGACACGTAACAACCATTAGTAACACTCGGTGGAGCGTGACTAATTTTATTAACCAATGGTGCCGCTGTTGAATGAATTACAAACATAGCGCCACAAAAGAGTGTGAATGCAATTAAAAACAACATCAGTGAATGACTCATTAATAACACAATACTGAGGTTATAAAACAGGAATACCAATGCCAATAAGCGCCAAGCTGAGGTCATTTTTTTTAATAACCACGGGGTAAAAATAGAGGCTAACGCGCCAATTAAATAACCACTATAAACTAAGCCAATGTCGCGGGTGTTATTAATTAAAAAGGTATTTTTTAAAATAAAAGGCAAGTAGTTTAATAATGCGGCAAAGCAAAAAAACATACAAAATATGGCACCATAAAGTTTAAGTACCGAGCCTTCTTTAAGTTGTTTCATATAATCTAAAGGTGATAACACTTCACTAGAGCTACTCAGGACAAAGCGTTTATGGGGGATGCTAAGCGAGAGTATTATCAACATGGCAGCAATTAAGTAATAAAAACTTTGCCATGACCACAAGTCGCTAAAGAGCGCAGCCAATACTCGGCCAAAATAACCACCGACAATAGTACTACCAATATAAAGAGTCATATTTTTTTGTAATGTATCGGCTTGATAGCTCATACCAATATAACTGGTCATAGCGGTTAAAGCGGCCGGTAAAGTTAACCCTTGTAAAAACCGAACAAGTAATAGTAGCTCAAAACTAGGGGCATAAATAAATAATAAACAGCCGACACCGAGTAATAACATTGCGATGCGTAAAATTAATAATGGGTTTCGCTTGGCTAGAAACAACCCATACACCAAAGGGGCAATGGCTAAAGGCAGCATAGTGGCAGTCATTAAGCTGCCTGCAATGGCTGGCGCTACATTAAATTCGGTGGCAAATAAACTTAATAATGGCTGTGGTGCGTATAAGACAAAAAAAATAAAAACAGAACAAAGGAGTAAGTGAGATAAGCGCATTGACTGCCGTTAACATTGCTTATTAGTTGAGTCGCATTATATACAAAACTGCTAGGGTTTTCATAAATTAACCTTTATTGCGCTAAATCATGCTTTGTTTTCAGTAGTTTGTTAGATTAATACCAATAGCGCTGTTATTTACGCTCGTTGGTGATTAAAATAGCATTAATATTCGTTTTTAGTGGGAACACGCCATGGGGTCACTACAAGAGCAATTGCTCCAAGCTGGTTTAACAACATCACATAAAGCCAAAGTTGCTAAATCAGAAAAGCGCAAGCAACAGAAAAAGCAAAAGAAGGGAGCGACAAGCAACCCAAATGATTTGCAAAAGCATATTCAGCAAACCAAGCTTGAGCAGCAGCAAAAAGCCGAAGAGCTTAACAAAACGCGCCAAGAAGAATTAAAGCAACGCGAGCAGGTAGCCCGTGTTAAGCAAATTTTAGAGCATCACAATCAAGAGTCAATTCGCGGTGAGCGTACCTTTAACTTTACTTATGAAAATAAAGTAAAGGGCCTTGATGTGAATGAGCAAACGCAAAAGGCGCTCTCGGGCGGACGTTTAGCAATTTGTGTATTAGAAGGCCAGTTTTACGTATTAGAAGACGAGCCTGCACGCAAAGTGGCTGAGGTTGATGAAAAGTATATTGTGTTTCATGTTGAACCTGAGAACAAAGCCAAGGACGAAGACGATCCGTACGCTGATTTTGAAGTACCAGACGATCTTATTTGGTAAGGTGTTATTAAGTATCTGCTCAGCTAAGGCAAGCTAATATTTGTTTTATGAGGGATACACGTATTTGTTCTGATTGATCGTCAAACCTTATCAAGGACGTATGCTTTTTAAAGATTTATTGACTACAATTATCACAACCGTTTTTTTTAACCGTAAAAAGAAGAGTAAATACAATGAGCAAGATAAAAACACTTTTATTAGGCGCGGGTATTGGTTTAGCCGCAAGTTTTTCATTTTCAGCCGCCGCTGCTGATGGCGCTGCACTTTACACCGCTAAAAATTGTCAAACATGTCATGGTGCAGATGGTAAAGCACCTATTATGGCGATGTACCCTAAACTAAATGGTCAAAACAAAGAGTATTTAGTAGCGCAAATGAAAGACATCAAGTCAGGCGCACGTAGCAATGGTATGTCTATGGCGATGAAAGCAATGGTTGCGACTGTGACTGATGAAGAATTTGAAGCAATTGCCGATTACCTATCAAAAGTACAATAATCGCTAACGCAATCTAAAAAGAGCCACACCTTTGTGTGGCTTTTTTATTTGGTGATTGCCATCATGCGCATACTCATTTAGACTTCTAAACATCTACAATCACTAGCGCTATGCTGTGTTTTAAAAGGCTTGTTATGTTTGATTTACCCCAGCTCGATTTAAAAAATAAAGTATCAGAACAAGAGTGGCAACTACGTGTTGATTTAGCCGCATGTTATCGATTGGTAGACCATTTTCGTTGGGGGGATTTAATTTATACGCACCTTTCTGCTCGCCTACCGGGTACGGATCATTATTTAGTAAACGCGTTTGGTTTAACGTTTGATGAGATCACTGCATCTAACTTAGTTAAAGTCGATTTAAATGGCCGCATTATTGACGACACTCCATTTGATATTAACCCGGCGGGGTTTACCATTCACAGTGCCATTCATGAAGTACGTGAGGATGCCCATTGCGTCATACACCTGCACACTAAAGAAACCATTGCAGTTGCAACACAAAAAGAAGGGCTGTTACCGTTAAGTCAGTATTCGATGTTTTCATTACCTTCTCTGTCTTACCATGGTTATGAAGGTCTAGCGGTGAATGATGATGAGCGTAAACGCCTGCAAACAGATTTAGGCACCACCAATCATATGCTATTGGTGAACCACGGCGGCTTAACGGTAGGGCCAACAGTAGGTGATGCGTTTATGCGCTTTTATGACCTTCAGCGTGCCTGTGAAATACAGTTAGCCATTCAATCAAGCGTCCAAGAAGCGATTGCAGTACCACAAGCTATTATTGATAACATTTATAACCAAGCGAACGTTGTTCACAGCGGCAGTACTGGGGGGCAGCTAGCATGGCCTGCCATGTTACGAAAAGCGTATCGTCTTGACCCAAGTTTTGCAAAATAACCGATAAAGGTTAATAAGGAATTTTTTATGAAAGTAAATCGCGTTGAAGTCTTTGATATTCATTGTCCTGAACGTCCTGCATGGACGCCGGTATTTGTTCGCATTCATACCGATGAAGGGATTAGCGGTGTAGGTGAAGCCGGTCTTGCGTATGACTTAGGTCACAGCGCTGCCGCTGCGATGATCAAAGAAATGGCCGATGCCTTTTTAATTGGCCACGACCCGTTTCAAACTGAAAAACTATGGTCACGTATGTTGCGTGAAAGCTTTTGGGGTTTAGGCGGTGGGCCTGTAGTTTATGCAGCAATGAGTGCAATTGATACGGCGCTTTGGGATATAAAAGGTAAAGCATTGGGTTTACCTGTTTATCAGTTACTTGGTGGTAAAGTTAATGAAAAACTACGTACTTATGCATCACAGTTACAGTTTGACTGGGACAGCGAATTTAAAGCATTGGTGCAGCCACAAGAATATGCTGAAGCGGCGCTTAAGGCAATTGCAGAAGGTTACGATGCAGTAAAAGTTGACCCAATTCAATATGATAAAGATGGCAATACCTATTACGATCGTACAAATATTATTTCCCGCCCAGAAATGAAACTATACCGTGCCCGTATGCAAGCTATTCGTGAAGCCGTGGGTGACGAAGTCGATATTATTTTTGAATGCCACAGTTTACCGGGTGCGACATCAGCAATTCAAATTGGTGAGATTGCAGAAGAATTCGACTGTATGTATTTTGAAGAGCCAGTGAATTATTTGAACCATTCGTTACATGCCAAAGTGGCTGATAAAGTGGCTGTGCCTATTGCTGGCGGCGAGCGCTTATATAACCGTTGGGGTGTGCGTCCATATTTGGAAGATCAAAGTATTGATGTATTGCAGCCAGATATTGGTTTATGTGGTGGCTTTACTGAAACTAAAAAAGTATGTGATTACGCCGATATTTTTGACGTGCGTATTCAGGCACACGTATGTGGTGGGCCGGTTGCAACCGCGGCAGCATTGCACTTAGAAACAGCGATCCCTAACTTTTTAATCCATGAACATCATACTTATGCGATTAAAAAGTGGAACCGAGAATTATGCTTACAAGATCCACAACCTAAAAATGGCTTTTTTGAAGTATCAGAAGAACCAGGTCTTGGGATTGAACTTAACGATGAAATTGTAATGCGCTCACAACGCGTAGAAATAAAATAAATAACCTGAACTCTGCTTGAGATGGATTTATTATCCAGAGTTCAGGTTAAATAGCTCTATTTATGAATAGCCGGTAAGTGATAACTCACTTACCGGCTTTTTATCGCTGTGGATTTATTTTACAAAGCACCTGTTTTAGTTCAATGGTTGCTTTGCTATCAAGGTGGCGAACAAAACAGCGCTCTACCTTAATCATCAGTTCAAACTGATCCGGCATATTAAGCTGCTTGCCCATAATCGGATTTCCCTGAGAGTTTTTGTGATTAAGTTGCTCAAGCGTAACTGTGCTTGAGGTTACAAAAACGTCATCGGCTAATTGAACCTGCGAGCTATGTAGCAGTTGCGTAATAGCCTCGGCTACTTTAGCGCTATTTGGCTCAACCAGTAACGCATGTTGCAACTTAGGTGTGGGTTCTGAGCTTTGCGCTAAGCAACCCGTTAGCCCTAATGTCGCTGCAGCCATGCTTATTGCTAATAATATGTTCATTGCTTATCTCATGTTATCACTAAGAATAATATTTTGTTCTAGCATGGTTTGAACTCGCATATCTTTTACTTCTGGCATATCGGTGGCGATAGTGGGCGCAAAACCAAGAACACTATTTATTGAGCTTGGGGCAGGGCAACTGCCGTTTTCTCTATAGCTCAGCGCAGTATCGAGTAAGCCTTCACTTGCATCACCTAAGCGTTTAGTAAAGTCATCAGCAACAGCACACCCTGCAATACGAACAGGTTGGCGTGCGTCATCAATAGTATTTTGCGGTGCAAAGCCATCTGAATACTCACCAAAACCTTTATTGTTTTCGCCAGTAAATTGAATGGTAAAATAAGTGGTGTCGCAGTTATCGGTAGGGTAAAAGCCATAGGGTTTACCACAGGTGCCTGCGCCTATCTGAATAATTTCAACATCTGCTCCGCGCAGCCCGTTAATGATAGCCTCACTAGCCGAGCAGGTACTGCTGGTGGTGAGTAAAAATACCCTTTCCAAGTTCAAGGTGGGTAACGGCGTGCCTGCTACAATTGCAGGATTATTTTCAAAGCCAACAAAACGATTTGTAAAAGGCATCGGTGTCAGTGTTTGCCCTGTCACAGGGTTAGTATTGGGGTATTTATCGTTAAAAATAGTGCGTTCGAATATTTTGCCCTGCGTGTTATTGCCCCCTACCATGTAGCCTACTTGGCTAGCCATTTGTAATAGTCCCCCTCCGTTATAGCGCACATCAATGACTAAATCTTTAATGCTACTGGCAGCGAGTTGGTTAAAGGCGTTGTAAAGCTGTGTCTCGGCTATGGCGTTGTGGCTATTAAATTGAAAATAACCTACATCACCATCGGCTAAATCGGTACGAACATTCATTACTGGTTGCGATTCGATATTTTGAGACGTGAGCGTAACAGTGCGATTTTCATTGGTGCTGATATCCCTAAATACAAATTCGGTAACTTTACCCGTTTGCTCGGGGAATAAACCTGCATTAATAATACCTACCTCACTCGATGATGTGGTGTTAATAAAATCAACACCATCAACTTCTAAAAGCTCAAAACCACGAATAATATTTTGATTACTAGCTGGGGTATTTGGCTCGGTGTAGCTAACAATAGCTTGGCGTGGCGCACTACCTGCAATTATTTTTATGTTAAAGCCATAACCAAAGCTCAGGCCAGATTGGCTTTGTCTTTGCCACTCATCGGTCGGCAAACTAAAGTGAAAATTATCTTTTTGCGCACCCGATTCAGTCAGTTGCTCAGTTTTTAAAGTATTAAAGTAATCAATAACGCCTGATGTTAATGCCGGATTGGTATCAATAATTTCGTCATACCATAGGTAGGTTTCGTTACTCCAAGAGCGTAGCCAGTTTTTTTCATTAATTGCTTGGCATTGACCTTTAAATTGTCCTGAGCTAGCAAATACACCTGAAGTCCAGCCGCTATTATCCGTTGTTGGATTGGTCGCATTGTCGCTACCTCCACCGCCACAACCTGTTAATAAGGCGGCTAGCGAAAAAGGAAGTAATGTGTATTTAAGAGAAGGTGAATTAAAAATGGCCATACGCATGCTCGTTTTTTAAACTGTTGAGCTAAATATAGCGGTTTTTATTTAGAGTTGATAGAGGCGCGCTGCATTTTTGTAACTCAGGTGCTGCCAGATAATAGTATCGTCACAGAGAGTGCGGTAATGTTGCCATAACTCATTGTAGTTAATGTTAATTTGGCACACTGGGAAGTTGCTGGCAAACATCACTCTTTGCATACCAAAATGCTTTAATATATGTATAAAACATTGGCTTTGCAGCTCGCTATTAAGCATGAGTAACTCAAAACCTGAAAACTTAATCGCAACATTAGGCTGCTTTGCAAGTAGTTCAATTGCAGCTGCCCAGTTAGCAAGGTTGTGTGCAAGCCCAGTGTGATTAATGATTATTTGTAAGTCACTAACTTGGTTGGCATAAGAAATGAGCCGCTCGGTGATGTTGAGGTTTTCTACTTCAAATTGGGCTTCAAAATGCAGCTTTAATTGGCTCAAGTGCTGCAGGTTATCGAGGCAATGTGGGCTCAATAAGCGCTCGGCATCATGACCTTCAGTGATATCTCTAATGCCTACAAGAGAGCAATGTTCTAGCTGCTGAAGTGCTAGTTTAAATGCGTTATTTGGCTGGTTAATTGTTGCAAAGCTAATCGCTTTATAAGGTATGGTTTTAATATGGTTGGCTAACCAGTTTAACTCTTTAACGGGCTGGTTATTATCAAAGCCTGCTTCTATGTGCACTAAACCAACGAGTTCAAAGTCCGTACTTTTGATCAGTTCAGCAACGCTAATCGGTTGTTTTATTTTATCTAAGTTAGACCAAGCTGGTGGGTTAGCACCTTGCAGCCAAGTGTATTGACCCTCCAGCAAATTAAAAAAGTGCAGATGCGGGTCAATAATTTTAGTGCTCATTGTGCTGTGTAGCCGCCATCAATACGTTGCAAGCTGCCAGTAATAAAGCTGGCATCTGCACTTACTAAAAAGCTTACCAGTGCAGCAACTTCATCGGCTTGACCTAAACGGTTGAGCGGTTGTAAGGCGGCTTCTTCTGCAACAATATCGGTTTTGTTAGCACCACTTCTTTTACAATATGCATCAATTGCATTATGAAATAACGGCGTTTCTATGGTGCCAGGGCACACTGCATTAGCGCGAATATTAAAGCTTGCGTAATCCAAGGCGGTGGTTTTAGCCATTGAAGCCAATGCATGTTTAGTCAGGTTATAAGCAAATGAGTTTTGTTTACCAATAATGGCCTGATCTGAGGCAATTAACACAATAGCGCCATCTTGCTGTGCTTTCATAGTTGGTAATACGCTTTGTATAGCCGCGTACGCACCTTTAACATTAAGTGCCATTAGCGCATCGAATGTCGCTTCATCGGTTTGCTCAATTGTGGCACTTAAATGTTTACCAGCATTTGAAACAAGTACATCAATTCGTTGTGTTTTTTCAATAATAGCCTGTATACACAGGCGTACGGCGGTTACATCACTAACATCACATTGATGAAAAATACCACTCTCACTGGGCTCAATATCTAAGTTATGAACCTGATAGCCGTTAGTTAATAATCGCTGTACCACAGCAAAGCCAATGCCTTTAGAGCCTCCGGTTACTATTGCAACTTTTGACATACTTGTTCCTTTAATTAGCAATTAATGTGCGTGGCCGCAACCACCTTCAGCATGAACGTGGCCATGAGAGATTTCTTCGCTTGTTGCTTCACGAACTGATACAACCTCAACATCAAAGGTCAGTGTTTTACCAGCAAATGGGTGGTTTAAATCACAATCAGCATTAAAGCGGCCTACTTTTACGATAGTCACTTGATGGCGACCTTGATTTGATTGCACCATCGCAGTCATACCAGGCTTCCATACTTTTACATCGCCTTGTAAGTGCTTAAGCGGGATGCGTTGAATTAAGTCATCAACACGATCACCGTATGATTCACTTGGAGATAACGTAACGCTAAATTTATCACCAGCGGCTTTACCTTCAAGTGCGGTTTCTAAACCAGGTAGCATGCCTTCGCTGCCGTGAATGTAACTTAATGGCGCGTCGTTTAGGCTGCTTTCTATTTGCTCACCCGCTTCGCTAAGGGTGTAATGAAATTCAACGGCAGAATTTTTACTGATTTGCATGTTTGTCTCTTTGAATGTTAGCTAGGATCTGTTGATCTTTGCGGATTAAAAAACAATTTTACGCGAAATACTTTGCTTTAGAAACTTAACGGGGATGATTTAATGTATTTTGTAAATCGAGTAACAGATCTTTTTTAGCCGGTGTGGCTTTAGGTGTAGCGGCTTGGGGTATAAATAAAACTAACTGAGTCCCAGGTTTTAATACGCTAGATGCTGATAATTTATTCCAACGTGCCAAATCGCTATGAGCAACGCCATACAACTGACTTATGTTCCAAAGGTTATCACCGGGTTTAACGTGGTAATCTACCTCGATGGTTGGAATGACTGGCTCTTTTTGTTCTAAGTAAGGACTTATTTTATAGTTAATAGTGAGCGACTCAGGCAAAGTTTGCGGCTCCCCTAAAACAAGTTTTTCGCCAACGCCAATAAAGTTATTTTGCTTATTATTGAGCTGTTTTAGTACTTTTAAGGGCAAGCCAAAATGCCTAGCAATACCGTATAGCGTGTCATTTTTTTTGACTATGTATTCCCCTGCAAAATTGGCTTTAAAAAAGCGGTTTTTTAATAAAGCTTGTTGCTCAATAGGGAGTAGCAAAGTGTGCGGGCCATGGGGTGAGCTTTGGTTTTTTAAATAGCCTCGATTAAGAGCATGTAGCTGTTTTGCACCCATACCAGAGAGCTTGGCCATAATTGAAAAATCAAACTGTTTTGCCACATTTAACGAGGTAGTCAGTGCTTTATAAGGAAGCTTTGGGCGTTTAAACTTTGCCTTAGGGTGTTTTACTAAATAGCTTAGTGCTAATAGTTTTGGTACATAGTCAGCTGTTTCTTTTGGTAGGGTTAGTGCCCAAAAGTCAGTTGATTTACCTCGTTTTTGATTGCGTTTTATAGCGCGCTTAACTCGACCTTCACCGGTATTATAGGCAGCAAGTGCATGCAGCCAATTACCATCAAAACGTTTATGTAAATAGCTTAAGTAATCAAGTGCCGCATCGGTTGAGGCCAATACATCTTGGCGTCCGTCGTACCATTGATCAGATTTAACCCCAAAATGATGCGCGGTTGCTGCAACGAGTTGCCACACACCGACTGCATGTTCGCTTGAGCGTGCGGTAGGTCTAAAGCCACTTTCTACAAACGGTAACAAGGCGAGCTCCATCGGCAGGCGCTTTTGCTCAACTTTTTTTACGATATGGTATAAAAAAGGCTCTGCACGTCGAGACACTATTTTTAAATAATTAGGCTGTTTTAAATACCAGTTAATGCGTTTTTTTAACGCCTGATTTTGCTCAACCGGTAAATGTAAGTTATTAGCGATATGTGCCCATAAGTCAGTCGGTTGAGTCACTTTATGGGCTTTAGGTATTGCTTTTTTATTAATAACTTTGTTGGTGTTTGTAGAGGTCGGCGTGTTTGATTGTGCGGCTTTTTGCTCTACAGGTGCAGGGACTACAGGCGCAATGATCTCTGGCTGTGTGGTTTTACAGCTACATAGCAATACAATGGCAAAGCATAAGATCAAGTGACGCATTTTGTTCCTTTTTAAAAAATATATTTCCATATTTTAACACAATCCATTGTGTTCAGTTATTGGCTGTTTTTAGCGCGAAGTAATCCCGATTGCAAAAACAAGTGACTTGATTTTATATCAAGTGGTTCTTGTTGATAAGGTTTTAGAGCTTCACTTGGGAAGTTTTTTTGTAATTGCTCAATATTGGCGTCGGGGTTGTTTTTAGCATGCTCCGTAATTGCTTCTAAAAACGTGAGTGATTGTTTTAATTTAACTTTATCTACCAAATCGCCATGGCCAGGAATAAAAAGTGACAGCGTATTATTATTTATATATTTTTTTAATAAGTTTTGCCATTGATTAAGCTCGCCATGCCCTGGGTAGGGTAGCCAGTCAATTATATCACCACCTATTAAGGTTTTACCCTTGTCGGCAAGTAATGTTAAATCGCCATTAGTATGTGCCTGATGCGGGCTTATAGTGAGCGTATAGCCACCTAAATCTAATGTTTTAGGTTCACTAATACTCATTTTTGGTGGTGTTAGTTGATAGCCTTGCCAGCGAAATAAGCGTGTTTTAGCGCGAGTGAGCTTTTCTCGCCATTGAGTTTGCTCATCATCGGATAAGGTGGCTAATCGCTGATAGCTCAGCTCAATGCTTTTCTCGAACCCCTCTAGCTTGTCTGTTAATGCTTGCTGATAACGCGAAAAATCGTTAGCGACTTGTTGGTGAGTAATCAGTTTTGCGTCTGGGAAGTAATGCTGCATAACCGCCATGCCCAGCAAGTGATCGTCATGAAAATGAGTTGCAACCAAGTAACATAAAGGCGTCTTTAGCTGTTGTTTTAGTTCGGTAACCAGTTGTTCTACTGCTGCAAAGTTACCACTGGCATCTACCAGTAAGGCACATTCACTGCCCTGAATTAACACTTGATTAGAGTCGTAAAAACGTAACCTATCTGGCTGCTGGATAAATTGAATATTAGCCGATAACGATTGCCACTCAACTGCTGCATTGCTTTTTGTATGTATAAATAGGCCGATTAAAGGCAGTAAGCACTTACCTATTTTTTGAGCTTTAGTTAAAAATGGTTTCATCTTTTCTCTAGCTATATTTTGACGGTAAAAACAAAAAAAGCGCAAAATGCGCTTTTATTTAATGTGCTCAGGGTTCGAGCTTAAGTACTGACTCAGCTTATCAATCAGTTGATCTTGATGTTCAAGTTCAACTGATTTTTGCGTTTTTGCTTCAAGCAATTCGTGGCTTAAGTTCAACGCAGCCATTAATAATGCTTTTTGATCGTTTCTGACTGTTGAACGTTGTTTCATTTGTTCAACTAAATCATTCAAATTTTTAGCGGCCGCTTTTAGTGCCTCTTCTTGCCCAGCCGGACAAGCAAATTGCTGCTCTTTCCCAAGCAATTCAACAGTGACTCGCTGGTTTTGCAGCTCAGACATTAGCTTGCCTGTTGTGCGCTTTGTAATTTATCTAATAATGATGTCAAGGTGGTGCTTGCATCTTTTTGCTTTTCTTCGTTTTCGAGAGCCTCTAACTGTAATAATTCATTTTCATCAAGCAGTTTACTATTTTGTTCTTTAAGCTCTGAAATATCAGTTTGCAACTGATTATTACGGGTAATTAGTTGGTCGATCAGTTGTTCGAGTTGTTGAAGAGTATTGTTGTTCATAAATGCGCTCATATAACTGTAATTAATGTCATGCAAATGTAAAGCAAAGTGTGTTTATTTGCCAGCATTTACGCTGGTTTTAGGTGATTTTTATTCTATGTTAAGGGATAATTCATGCTATTGGCTTTTTCATTCATAAATGGTTCACGTAAACACTAGCTAAAGCTGGTATCGATTGCCAAAGTAGTGTGCTTTATGGTTCACTAATTTTATTAAATAGCGTATGGCGAAAATAAATAATGCTTAGTTACAGACACTCCTTTCATGCGGGTAACCCTGCCGATGTACTTAAACATTTAGTACTAGCGCAAGTGCTAGGTTATCAAACTATAAAAGATAAGCCGCTTGACTATATTGATACGCATTCGGGGGCTGGTTTTTTTGAACTGGCAGCACCAGACGCGCAAAAAAAACAAGAGTACCAAGACGGTATTGAAAAACTTTGGCAACATACTAGTCAGCATAGCGCACTAAATGACTATATTGAGCTAATAAAATCATTTAATGAGAGTTCGTCTCTGGCGTTTTACCCAGGCTCACCAAAAATCGCCGAACACTTTTTACGTCGTCAAGATAAGGGCTGGTTTTTTGAGCTGCATCCGCGAGATTTAGTCTTACTTGAAGAAAACATGCAAGGTAAACGCTCTATTCGGGTGCGCGGCGAAAATGGGTTTGCGGGCTTAATTGGTTTATTACCGCCAGCTTCACGCAGAGCCTGCGTGTTAATAGACCCACCTTATGAAATAAAAGACGATTACAACACGGTAGTACAAACCATTGTAAAAGCCCATCAGCGCTTCGCGACAGGGACTTACATGATTTGGTATCCGGTTGTAGACAGAGAACGTATTGATACTATGGAGCAGGGATTAATTGACGCGGGAATTAGAAATATTCAATTATTTGAATTAGGTACCGAAGCTGATACTGATGTACATGGTATGACCGCCTCTGGAATGATAGTAATAAACCCACCATGGAAATTAAAGCAAGCAATGGATGACGTGTTGCCTGAACTAGTGAGTTTGTTGAGTAAGCCAGGTGGCTTTTACCGTAGCGAGCAGTTAGTCGCCGAATAAAAATAAAAAAGCCCAGTTTAACTGGGCTTTATACTGACCTGCTTAGATGCGTAGTATTGTTACGCTTAATTAAAAGTAAACAGCGTTAAAGGTTGCAAGTTGTTTGCCTGCCTCATTTTGTAATACTAACTTTTCACCGTTAATTTGCCATTGCGATGCTGCTTGCAGCACACCTGCCATTGCGCTTTCTTGTTCCATATTGTCATGACACATTTTTTGCGTGGTTGCTAACTGGGTAAAAGTAACCATTTGCTTCGATACTTCATAACCGCCATTAAAGTTATTGCACCCTAAAAAGCCGTGCACAGTGTTGTCACTATTAAATTGAATAAATGGTTCTTTGGTATTCACTACAACGGGGTTGCCGTCGATTGAAACTGCTTTGAAGTAGGTATTTACTAAATCAACGTCTGGCTTTGGCGCTACTTTTGAAACAATAATCTCTAAAGGTTCAGATGAGCTAGTATCAGCAAAAGGCGAGTTACTCGTTGTGCTGGTGTATAGCAAGTTTCCTTGATTATTAATGGTTGCACGTACGCTATAGCGGTGAGTTTGATCAATTTTTTCACGGTTGTACTCAAGCTCTACTTGGTAAGGCGGTGCGCCCACTAAATCAATCACCTGCTCAGAGATAACGGTGGCTGCCACATCCATTTTTGACACATCAACCAAGGTAACGATTAGCTGTGAATTAGGCGCTAATAGACTGCGATCTAAGTAACTAACTTGCACCGGTAAGGTAGCTGTTGTTTGCGTCACAGCGCTAGTTTGCTGTGCGGTATCGTCGTTACATGCGCTCAGCATAAGTGCGCCACTTGATATAAAACACAGGCCTGCAATCGACTTTAACATTGAATTTGGCTTAGATGAGAACATAGTAGTTCCTTGATGGAGTATGGTATATGATCGTTAGCATACGGTTGAATTGCTTAATCATTGCTTAACTAGCAAATACAGAAAGTTGAGATATAAAAAAAGGCGCTACGCGCCTTGATTCGTTACTTATTTTTTTACGTATTTAGTTAAAATTACAATACGCTGTCCATCAACACGCCCTTCAATATGTTCAGGGTTGCTGGTTAAGCCAATATTGCGAACGGCAGTACCGCGTTTTGCTGTTAAGCTACTACCTTTCACATCTAAATCTTTTATTAACGTGACGGTGTCGCCAGCTTGTAGTACCACACCATTGCTATCAATGTGTTTAATATCATCATCTTCAGCAAGTGCTTGCTGCGCCCATGTTAATGTATCTTCTTCAAGGTAAATCATATCAAGCGCGTCTTGTGCCCAGCCGTTATCAGCTGCTAACTGAGTCAGCATGCGATAAGCTACAACTTGTACCGCCGGTGTTTGACTCCACATACTGTCATTTAAGCAATGCCAATGGGTTGGGGTTAAATCGCTATTGCCCTCTATTTGATCTTTACATGTTTGACAGGTGTAAATGCATTTATCTGAATGAGCTTCTGTAACAGGAGGGACTTCGTAAACAGTTAAGTTGTTGGTTGCTGCGCAGAGTTCACATTGGTTACTGCTACGCTCTATTAAGGCTTGTTCAATGCTCATTTTTGGTGGCTCTTGTGAGTTTGTAAGTAAATAGTGCCTATATTATACCTTATAAGCACAGGTTTTGGGTATGCTCAGGGCGGCGACAAGCAATAAAACCTTATAAAAAATAAGGATACTAATCTGTTAGTTTTGAGTGTATGAATTTAAACTTACTTGCTTGTTTTTTAATCTAATTAAAATTACTGCAAGTATTTAAAGTTTCACTATACTGATTAAATAATAAAAATAATGATGACATCATTGTTAAGCAGGAAGGTTAATGCCAAATATTTCAGACGTAAAAAATTCATCTATTTTGGTCACTCAATATATTGCTCGGCAACCAATTTTTGACGGTGATAAAAGCATTTTTGCTTATGAGTTGCTCTATCGCGATTCAGTTAATAATGCTTTTCCTGTAGGAACAACTGACGGGCAAGCTACAGGACGACTTTTTTTTAATGCGCTAATGCTGGTTGGTATTGAAAAGCTAACACTCAATCAAACTGCGTTTATTAATTTATCGAGTGAGGGGCTTTTAGAGGATTTACCTAAATTATTGCAGCCAGAAAATACCGTAATTGAAATTGTTGAGCGCACTGAAAATATAGAGCTGGTTGCTCAACGAGTAACCGAGTTAAAAAAAGAAGGGTATGTATTTGCGTTAGATGATTACGACGCACACGAAAAATGGCAACCTTTGCTCGGTTTGGTAGATTTTATAAAGCTTGAAGTTGAAGAACCCGTAATAAAAACCAGTATGCTGCTGAAAAAACTTAAACGCAACTTTCCTAATATTAAAATAGTGGTAGAGCGAATTGAAACTTATGAAGAGTTCAGGCAACTGAAAGAGGCTGGATGCGATTATTTTCAAGGGTTCTTTTTTGCACATCCAGAAATGCTGAGTTACAGCAATATTGAACCCTTAAAAATGGCAGTTTTAGATTTACTGCGTTGCACATCACGCACAGACTTAGATTTTAATGAAATTAATCAACGTATTTCTAAAGATGTGGGTTTAACTGCACGTGTTCTTAAATTAGTAAATGCTCGCTCAGCTAATAAAAATCTAGTGATTACGTCTATTCCTCAAGCGGTTGTGTATTTAGGGGAAGATTCTATTAGAAAGTTTGTACGGGTTTTAGCGCTTAGTGAGCTTGGCTCAGATAAGCCCAGTGAACTTACTCGTTTAGGCTTATGTCGAGCGCAGTTTATGCAAATAATTTTAGAGCCTGGCGGAAAAGTCATTGCAGAACAAGGTTATTTAGTCGGCTTAATGTCGGTACTTGATGCTATTTTAGATATGGAACTGGAAGCTATTGCCAAAGAGTTTAGTTTAGGGGCTGAGTTATCTGGTGCATTATTAAGTTTTGAAGGCATGATGGGTAATTCATTGCATTTAGTCAAAGCGGTAGAAGAAGATAACTGGCAAATGGCTAAAAAGTTGTTAGAAACTATTCGCCCAGCCTCGAATATTGAGACCGTATTTAGCGCCATGTTGGATGCACGCCAGTATGCGGATGAACTATTGGCCTCTATTATTGAGCAAGACTAACGTATAACGTTTGGGTATGATTAGCACATATTGATTTTATTTAGTACAACAGCATGCGTTTATTTTTACCTATCACCACTATTTTAATCGCCTTAGCTTTATTAATCCCAGGAGTGACTCAACCTGTGTTGAGTATGGAAGGCAAAATTGATAAGTCTAAACTTGCCGGGGCGGGTATTGAAATGCTGGCAGATGAAGGAAATCAAAACACCCGTAATATGCTAATGATGATCTCGAGTATGTTGGGATTAGACAAACTTGAAGGCGAGATCAGCGCTTATCAAAAAACACGCAGTATTTGGGGCACCGTTAACGAACTAGCCGATAACAAAAACTACTTAGTGGCGATATTAGTAGCGTTTTTTTCAATGGTGATCCCAACAATTAAGCTGCTGCTTCAATTGTTGTATTGTGTATTAAAGGAGACTTCATTTAAGCACAAGCTTGGTAAGATGATTATCGCTTTAAGTAAATGGAGTATGGTGGATGTGTTTGTTATTGCATTAATCGTGGCTTACATGGCTGGTAATGCAAACGCGAACTCAGAAGACTTACTTAATATGCATGCTGAGTTTGGTACTGGTTTTTGGTATTTTACCGGCTATTGTCTATTCGCCATTGCGGCCAGTAGTTTGATAAAGCCAGTGGTAAAAACCAGTTAATTATTGAGTTTTAAACGCAGTTACCATAAACTTTAAATGTCTATTTATTTTTAGGTTAATTCATTGCAACGTATTTACTGTATTTTACTGACGCTAACTTTGTTACTCACTTTTGTGGGTCAAGCCGTTGCGTCTGTATCTATGGTATGTGATATGCCGCATATGAACATGGCAACCCATGCATCTATGCAGCATAGCGATATGGCAATGAGCGACGACGCGCATACATCAATGATGGGCATGGACTGTTGCAGCGATGAGAACGCGGTAGCTCAAGATTGCAGTTGCCCAATGAGTGCTTGTAATTCGCATTCGGCCTTGCATGTAAACTCGCTATTTATAGCCTCTAAATTATCCTCTGAAAAAGTGCACCTTGCTGTCATGCAGCGCCAACCTAACTTTGCACGTTCTCTCTATCGTCCTCCTATGCCTGCATAACCGCAGGATAGGTGTATTCAAAATCTAGCCATTTAGTTTTTTGTCATCTATCTGCTTAAAAATTTAATCGTTTTTTATTTTTTAATTTTAAGTGGAGCAAGTGATGAATCACTTCGCAGTATTAAAAGCCGTTTGTGTGAGCAGCTTATTGAGCATTAGTCTCTCTGTACACAGTGCTGAACTGAGTTTAAATGAGGCAATTAACTATGCCTTAAACCATGAGCCTTGGCTTAAAGCCAGTAAGCAAAAACAAGCATCAATTGAAGCAAAAAGTATTGCCGCGGGAACTTTACCCGATCCAGTGCTTACTTTAGGGTTAATGAACTTACCAACCAATGGTTTTGCTTTTGATCAAGAAAATATGACCCAATTTAAGGTGGGAGTTAGCCAATCGCTGAGTCGAGGCGATAGCCTTGCACTACAACAAAAGGCATTGTCTCAGTCAGCTGCGGCAGAGCCTTGGCTACGTAAAGACAGACTTGCGCAAGTAAAAACCATAGTTACTGAGTCATGGCTTAATGCTTATAGAGCGCAGCGAAGCATTGCACTAATTGAGCAAGATAAAGCCTTGTTTACCCAGCTCATTGATATTACCGAATCAAGCTATGTAAGCTCGGTGGGTAAAACACGCCAACAAGATATTATTCGAGCGCAATTAGAGTTAACCCGCCTTGAAGATAAATTAATGCAACTGGAGCAACAGCTACAAGGTGCTAAAAAGCGGCTAACACAATGGTTGCCTATCGATATGCTTAGCCAGCCTGTCAGTGATGACTTTTCACAGCTTGCAGCATTAAAAAACTACACCGAGTTAGAGTATCAACAACTAATGGCCATGCTATTAAAGCACCCTGCGATTATGGCAATGGATAATGCAATAGTGGCAAAGCAAACTCAAATAAGTGTGGCTGAGCAAAGCTATAAACCGCAAATTGGCGTTAATATGGGCTACGGTTACCGCGATGATATGCCAATGGGTGGCTCTCGAGCAGACCTTTTCTCTGTGGGTATAAGTATTGATTTACCGCTGTTTACCGATAACCGCCAAGATCAACTTGTAAATGCTGCCATTGCCGATAGCGAAGAAGCTAAAACACAAAAATTAATTGCCCTTAAAAAGCTACAAGGAATGTATTTTAAGGAAGTTAGCCAGTTAGCACGGCTTCATCAGCGTGCTGAGCTTTATCAAACCAAGCTACTGCCGCAAATGGCTGAGCAAGCTCAAGCGACCCTGAATGCCTATACCCGCGATGATGGTAATTTCTCAGATGTGATGCAAGCGCGTATTAGTGAATTAAATGCCAAGATAGACGCACTAAACATTCATGTTGATCAAAAGATTATTATTGCGAGGTTAAATTATTACGCCAGTGCTGATGATACCAGCTTAAAAAATACACCACAGCAGGAGCCGAGCTATGAATACTAATTTAAAATTATCACTGGTAGCTATATGCAGTGCGGCATTAACTGCGGGGGTTTTATTAAGCTTACCTAGTGAGCACTCTATGCCAACTGATAGTAAAGCCAGTAGCAAAAAAGAGCCGCTTTATTGGGTAGCACCTATGGATAGTAATTATCGCCGTGACGAACCTGGTCTATCGCCCATGGGCATGGATTTAGTGCCTGTTTACGAAGAGTCAGACAGTGGGGCCGATGATGGGCCAGGCAGTATTAAAATTTCACCCACAGTGATTAATAATTTAGGTGTGCGTACCTCGCCTGTGGCGTTTGCTGCACTTGAAAATGAGGTTAACACGGTAGGTTATGTGCAATACAACCAAGACCAGCTAATTCATATTCATCCGCGAGTAGAGGGATGGGTCGAAACCTTATACGTTAAAGCCGCGGGCGATCAGGTTAAACAAGATGAGCCACTTTATACCTTATATTCACCACAGTTAGTGAATGCACAAGAAGAGTTTGTGTTAGCGTTAAAGCGTAATAATCAGGTGTTAATTCGTGCCGCTAAAGCCCGATTAAAATCGCTCAATGTATCTGATGGCTTCATTTCACGCCTGCAAAAAAGCCAACAAGTGCTACAAAACATAACGTTTTATGCCCGCCAAGGTGGCGTTGTTGATGAACTTAATATTCGTGAAGGTTTTTATGTTAAACCTGATACCTCAATGATGAGTATTGCTCAACTTGATGAAGTATGGGTTGAGGCTGAGGTATTTGAGCGCCAAGCAGAACTCATTCGTGTTGGCCTGCCGGTAACCATGACGCTCGATTATTTAAGTGGCCAACGTTGGCAAGGGCAAGTGGATTATATTTATCCTACCTTAGATGCTAAAAACCGTACTTTAAGAGTACGCTTGCGCTTTGATAACCAAGGCCATCAGTTAAAGCCTAATATGTTTGCTCAAGTCAGTATTCATAGTCAAGTAGCTGAAAAACAGTTAGTTGTGCCTAAAGAAGCGGTTATCCGCACTGGTAGCCAAAACCGTGTTGTAGTTGCACTAGGGGAAGGTCGTTTTAAATCGGTCGAGGTAACTTTAGGGCGAAGTGATGCTGCTAATACCGAAATTTTATCAGGTGTTATGGCAGACGATGAAGTGGTTACTTCAGCACAGTTTTTAATTGATTCAGAATCGAGTAAAAACTCTGACTTTAAGCGTATGCAAGCAGTCTCGCATGGCAATATGCAAATGAGTGATACCAACCCAAGCATGGCAACTGTGAATGGAGTGATTAACAGTATTGATGCTAACAATCGAGTTGTGAATATCAGCCGTGAGGCAATTGAAAAGTGGGGGCGTGGACCTGCAACTATGGACTTTGTGTTAGCAAAAAATGTAACGATTGAGGCGTTTAAGCTAAATGATGAAGTTACATTTACCTTTAGTATTGAGCAAGGTGAGTTTGTGATCCATACAATGACTTCTGTGCATGCTATGCATAGTCAGCACGAGTAGGAGTGGTTATGATTACTGCAATTATTCGCTGGTCTGTTGTTAATCGTTTTTTTGTACTGTTACTGACCGCTATATTGATTGGTGGCGGCTTGTATGCTGTAAAAAACACCCCAGTAGATGCCTTACCCGATTTATCTGATGTACAGGTTATTGTTAAAACATCTTACCCTGGGCAAGCGCCGCAAGTAGTGCAAGATCAGGTTACATTTCCTATAACCACGGCGATGTTATCGGTACCAGGGGCGCAAACAGTACGCGGTTTTTCGTTTTTTGGTGACTCCTACGTGTACGTTATTTTTGACGAAGACACCGATTTATACTGGGCACGAAGTCGTGTTCAAGAATATTTAAGTCAAGTATCTGCGCGTTTACCCAATACGGCAATTGCAGAGCTTGGCCCGGATGCCACAGGAGTTGGTTGGGTGTATTTATATGCACTCACTGATACCACAGGTAAGCATGACATAAGCCAACTACGCAGTTTACAAGATTGGTTTTTAAAGTTTGAACTGCAAACTGTGCCCGGTGTATCCGAAGTAGCATCGGTAGGTGGCATGGTGAAACAATACCAAGTTAACGTACAGCCCGATAAGTTACGTGCCTATGGTATTCCGCTAAGCCTTATTCAAACTGCCATTAAGCAAGGCAACCAAGAAATGGGGGCATCAGTTGTTGAAATGGCAGAAGCCGAATACATGGTTACCAGCACTGGATATGTAAAAAGTGTGGCTGATTTAGAAGCGATTCCTTTAGGTATAAACGCTAACGGTACTGCACTACAGTTACGTGATGTTGCTAATGTGCGTTTAGGTCCTCAAATGCGCCGTGGTGTTGCCGAGCTTAACGGCGAAGGCGAAGTTGCTGGTGGCGTAGTGGTTATGCGCTTTGGTGAAAACGCGCAAAAAACCATAGAGCTCGTCAAAGCTAAATTGGAGTCACTTAAAAAAGGCCTGCCTGAGGGGGTTGAAATTGTACCTGTGTACGATCGCTCTCATTTAATAAAAGACGCAGTTGATAACCTCACCTCTAAATTGATGGAAGAGCTGATTGTAGTGGCTTTAGTGTGTGTGGTGTTTTTATTCCATGTACGCTCATCGCTGGTGGCTATTATTACCTTACCGTTAGGCATACTCACCGCTTTTATTATTATGCATTGGCAGGGGATTAACGCCAATATCATGTCATTAGGCGGGATTGCTATAGCGATAGGTGCCATGACCGATGGTGCGATTGTGATGATTGAAAACATGCACAAACACATGGAGAAAAAACCGCTGACCGATGAAAATCGTTGGCAAGTGGTGATTGATTCTGCCAGTGAAGTAGGGCCTGCATTATTTTTTAGCTTATTAATAATTACAGTTAGCTTTATGCCGGTATTTATTTTAGAAGCTCAAGAAGGGCGAATGTTTGCGCCATTGGCTTACACAAAAACCTATGCAATGGCGGCCTCGGCCGGCTTAGCAATTACCTTAGTACCCGTACTGATGGGGTACTTTATTCGCGGTAAGGTGATATCTGAAAATAAAAATCCGGTAAACCGTTTACTGGTAAATAGTTATAAGCCACTGTTAAACACAGTCTTAAAATTCCCCAAAAGCACCTTGTTGGTGGCACTGATTATTACTTTAGTGGGCTTTTATCCGGTAAATAAAATAGGCAGTGAGTTTATTCCACCTCTTGATGAGGGGGATTTAATGTATATGCCAACCACTTACCCTGGGATTTCTATTGGTAAAGCGCGCGAGCTATTACAGCAAACCGATAAGCTGATTGCCACTGTGCCCGAGGTTAAAACCGTATTTGGTAAAATTGGACGAGCGGAAACGGCAACCGATCCGGCACCACTCACCATGATTGAAACCTTTATACAGTTTAAGCCTAAAGAACAGTGGCGCGAGGGCATGACCACCGAAAAGCTCAAACAAGAGCTGGATGCTTTAGTAAAGTTCCCAGGACTCACAAACGCTTGGGTAATGCCTATCAAAACGCGAATAGATATGCTGGCTACAGGGATTAAAACTCCTGTGGGTATAAAAGTAGCGGGGCCAAATTTGAATGAGATTCAAAAAATAGGTCAACAAATAGAGATATTACTTAAAGATCTTCCCGGTACAGCGTCTGTTTACTCAGAGCGTGTAGCGGGTGGGCGTTATATTAAGGTAGATATTAACCGTGAAAAAGCAGCGCGCTACAGTTTAAATATTGCTGATGTGCAACAAGTAGTCGCAACCGCTATTGGTGGCATGAACGTGACTGAAACGGTTGAAGGTCAAGAGCGCTACCCGGTTAATATTCGTTATCCGCAAGCGTACCGTGACTCCCCTGAAGAACTGATGCTATTACCTATAGTTACTCCAACGGGGCAACGAATTGCACTTGCTGATGTGGCGGATGTATTTATTAGTGATGGTCCGCCTGGCATAAAAAGTGAAAATGCTCGGTTAAACGGCTGGAGCTTCATTGATATTAAAGATACTGATATTGGTAGCTATGTAGCAAATGCTCAACAATTATTGAATGAGCAGCTTATTTTACCTGCTGGATACTCTATAACTTGGGCTGGGCAATACGAATACATGGAGCGCGCTAAAGCTAAACTGAGTTATGTGTTGCCGTTAACCTTAGCCATTATTGTAGTGCTGCTTTATCTTAACTTTAGAAGCTTCACCGAGGTATTTATCATTATGGCGACTTTACCACTAGCAATGATAGGTGGCATTTGGCTAATGTACTTAGAAGGCTTTAACTTCTCTGTTGCTGTGGGGGTCGGCTTTATTGCCCTTGCAGGGGTGGCTGTTGAAATTGGCGTTATTATGTTGGTTTATTTAAACCAAGCGTATAAAGCGCAGGTAGAGGCCGCTTCTCAAGTGGGAAAAAGCTTGAGTATTGAGCAGCTTAAGCATGCCATATTAGAAGGCGCCGGTTTGCGTGTTCGCCCGGTAATGATGACGGTAGCAACCATAGTAATTGGCCTATTACCTGTATTATATGGCACCGGCACCGGGAGTGAAGTAATGAGCCGTATAGCGGCACCTATGGTCGGTGGTATGTTCAGTGCTATTGTTTTAACACTGCTGGTGTTGCCTGCGGTGTATTTATTGTGGCGAAAGCGAAACCTATAATATTTACATTGGTTGTGTAACTTGTACTGAAAATATCAGTACAAGTTAGGCAAACTTTTCTTTATCTACTGATTTTATTGTGTTTTTTATTGGCATGATTCACGCATCTATTTAATCATTAGGGTTAAAAAGTAAGGAACGCACATGCAAGTAAAAACAATTCAAGAAGTGTTCGATTGGACCGTTCAATTTCATACACAAATGGCGGCTAATTTCTTTAGTGTTAGGGAGTTAATGGGTGAGCGAAATGTGGCGCTGGCTGATTATTGTGTTGATTATGAAAAAAAGCTCGCAGAGGATTTAATTGGATTCAAGGCAATCAGCGAAATTAATACCTTAAACACCTACTGTTATGAATACTTTTTAGAAAATAACGAGATTGTTCAATTTACTGATTTAGACCGAGACCAAGATCTTAATGCACAAGCGATTCAAGAATACTTATCTACGCAGCATCAAAAAGTGCTGGATGTTTATAGTTACTTATCGGATAAGGCTCAATCGCCCGAGGCGCAAGAAAAGTTAAATCAGCTTCATGAATTAGAAGAGCAAGGTTTGAAGCAAATGATGCAAAGTATTAATCGTCACGCTGATATGTAGCTTTAAGAGTTACTCATAAAAAGGGCGCTATAGCTAGCGCCTTTTTTGTGTTTTGAATTATAAAGCAAATTTAACTTTGTTCTATATCAACCACTAAGTCGCTAGTAATTGATTCAAGTGCGTTAATAACCTCTTCTTTATTCAGTCCGTTAGGTAAGCTCACGGTGGCAACGGCACTAAATATAGGCACTCCCCAGTTTGGCGCACTTTGCTGCCTAGAATTTAAGTTTGTAATATTCGCGCCTTTATGGCGAATAACACTTGCCAGCTCTTGCACTATACCTGGGCGATCATTACCGGTAATCACAAAATTAAGTTGCTCCAGCTCTACAGGCTCAATTTCAATGTTACCCTTTTCAATACGAACATCTAACTTAGGAAGCCCGTTAAGCGCATCTTGAAATGTCTGTAAATGCTCTTCAGCTACTTCAACTTGAATGATGCCTGCAAAGTGACCGAGTAAGTGACTTAAATTACTGCTTAACCAATTGCCGTGGTTTTCCAATATGACCGATGAAATACTTTCTACTAAACCGGGGCGATCTTCCCCTAAAATAGTTATTACCAACTGCTTCATAATAGTTCTCTTTTTTAAGCCCAAATGAAAAAAATAAATGCATAGGCATTAAGTGATGCGATCTAATGTATGTGATTCTAAATGTATGTAAAAGCTAACCACAAAAGGATTGTTACAGCTTAAGAGGTTACTTTATTGTTGTTATATTAGATGCCCATTGAGTATTGTCTTGGATAAATAGTTTGTCCAATTAATAATTGATTTAGTTCATAAATAACGCATAAATAAATACAATTACTACTACAAACAATACTTTAATATTATTTAAAATCGCAATTTAGCCTAAAATCCGCTCATAAAGCTGAAAATTTAATCTGCAAAGATGAACAGACTCTATATAAGTAAAGAATTATTACGACTGTAACATTACTGTCACTTTGATGAAATATAATGCGCCCAACGTTAAGATATAAGGGTGTTTTGATGACTTCAAATCCGAATAAACCGACTTTTAATACGGATCGAAGCCGTCTATTTAAAGACCGGTTTGCTAAGTTTGGCATAACCGCTGGCGGTATAATGGTATTAATAGCACTGCTATTAATCTTTTTTTACCTTCTTTATGTAGTGCAGCCTATTTTTGAGTCAGCCAAAGTTGAAAAGCGCGCTAGCTTTAATGTTGCTAATACTGAGCAAATAGTAGGGCTTGGTGTTGAAGAGCAAACTGAGGTTGCTTACTTACTTGATAATCAAGGTCAAGTTAACTTCTATAGTGTTGATAAAGCACAGTTTGGTAAAAAACTAAAAACACTTAATGCCACTTTACCCGCGCAGGTAACTAGTTTTGCAAATAGTGCTCCTTTTCAAGGGCATTATGCGTATGGCTTAGAAAACGGCACCGTGACTATTGTCGCGCCTAAGTTTTTAGTTACCTTCCCTAATAATGAACGTAAATTAACCCCGCGTTTAGGTTATCCTCTGGGGGAAATGGCACTCGAAGTTGATGAGCAAGGTGCCGCTATTAAGCGTTTTGCCTTTAGCCATTATGAAGACAAAACAGCCGTGGTGGCACTTACCGCCGATAAACGAGTGGTATTTAGTAGCTTTGTAGCCGAAGAAAACATGTTCACTGGTGAAGTTGAATGGCAAGTGGAACGCACTGAACTTAACGTTGATGGTCGCGTAGATGAGCTATTAATGTCGCCAGATACCACCCGCACCTTTGTTCGTTCTGCTAATCAAATTTACGTATTCGATACTCGCTACCCAAGTGAAGTTGAGCAAATTCAATTATTATCTGCCAATGAAGAAAACGCCAATATAGTGTCATCGCAATTATTGGCGGGTGCAAACTCACTGATGTTGGCCAATGATAATGGTGAAATATCGCAGTGGTTTGAAATCAATACAGATTCAGGACGTGAGTTTCAAAAAATCCGTTCATTTGAAACGACTAAGCAAAGTAAGCTGAATATTTTTACCGAGTTTTACCGTCGCACCTTTTTTACAACCGGTCAAAATGGTGAATTAGGGCTTTATTACACAACCAGCGAAGCAAAGTTATGGCAAGGTAAAGTCAGTGACGGTGCAATTGAACAATTTGCTATTGCTCCGCGTTCAAATGCGGCGCTAATTTTAGCTGATAACAAGCTAACGGTTTTAGAAATTCATAACGAGCACCCAGAAGTAACGTGGTCAGCGCTTTGGCAAGAAGTGTGGTACGAAGGCTACCCTGAACCCGGCTATATTTGGCAATCTACTTCTGCCAGTGATGATTTTGAATCAAAATTTTCACTAGTACCTATTTCATTTGGTACTTTAAAAGCAGCGCTTTATGCGATGTTATTTGCAGTACCTATTGCTATATCAGCCGCTATTTATACTGCTTATTTTATGTCGAGCGAATTGCGTCGCGTGGTTAAGCCGACGGTAGAAATAATGGAAGCTCTACCAACGGTTATTCTAGGCTTTTTAGCTGGCTTGTGGTTAGCGCCTTTAATTGAAGAGCACTTGCCGGCTATTGTTGGTTTACTGGTGTTACTGCCATTAGGTATTTTAGCAACGGCGTTAGGCTGGACTAAATTACCTGCGGTTATTCGCCATAAAATTCCTGAAGGTTCACATTCAATTTTACTAATACCTGTGGTGTTATTTATTGGTTGGTTGTCGTTTGCGATGAGCGAAAGTATCGAACTATGGATGTTTGATGGCAATGTGCGTCAATACCTAACCAATGAATTAGGCATGACCTTCGATCAGCGTAATTCATTAGTAGTAGGTATTGCGATGGGCTTTGCGGTTATTCCCACTATTTTCTCAATTGCCGAAGATGCGGTATTTAGTGTGCCTAAGCATTTATCAAATGGCTCGTTAGCGTTAGGTGCAACGCAGTGGCAAACGCTAATTCGCGTGGTGTTACTAACGGCCAGCCCAGGTATTTTCTCTGCGGTAATGATGGGATTAGGCCGTGCCGTAGGCGAAACTATGATTGTACTTATGGCTACCGGTAATACCCCGATTATGGATTGGAGTATTTTCCAAGGCATGCGTACTTTAGCCGCTAATATCGCCGTCGAAATGCCAGAGTCGGAAGTAGGGAGTTCGCATTACCGAATTCTATTCTTAGCCGCCTTTGTATTATTCATATTCACCTTTATTTTCAACACCGTTGCTGAGTTTGTTCGTCAGCAGCTGCGTGAAAAATACAGCTCAATGTAAGTGGAGAAACACGACATGGTAAAGCAGTGGTTTAGGTCTGGTTCTCCTTGGATTTGGATGACCGGTGGTGCTGTCAGCATCAGTTTAATTTCAGTAATTGGTTTACTCGCCATGATTGCATGGAAGGGGTTAAGCTTTTTTTGGCCATCTCAAGTTATGCAGTATGAGCTTGAAGGCTCAATTGCGAAGCAAACCGTTATTGGTGAAATTTATGACCGTGAATTGGTACCTAAGTCGCGTTTAGCGGCAACCGGTATTGATGTTTCTAAATTTGAAAAAGATGAGGTTGAGCGTTTACTAATTAAAACAGGTAACCGTGAGTATGTTGATTTAGATTTTCGCTGGATACTCGAAACCGATATTAAACAAAGTTCAGCACCCAAAGCACTCGCGGTATTCGAGCGCAGTAAAAACGGTAATTTTTACGGGTATGTACAAAGCGTCATTAAAGACGGTCAGACGGTAACAGTAGATAAAGTAGAAACCTTACATGACCTTGTAGAGCGTGCAGTTGACTTAAATGACGAAGCGCTTGATTTACAAAATGGCGACATAGGACATATAAACTATGAGCTAGAGCGATTACGTTTACAAGAAAAAGCCTACTTGCTTGATAACGAGCTAACCGACGAGCGTGTTGCTGAGCTTGCTCAAGCGCGTGCTGATTTACGTGCACAATATGGTGAATTAGAAAAAGAGCTATTCGCACTGCGTAAACAAGCTAAACGTGATCAAGTAACCGTAAAAGATATGCGTGGTGAGGTTGTTACTATCCCGCTTTATCAAGTGTTGGATGTATGGTTTCCAAACGACATGGGCTTTTTTGCTAAACTAGGTCATTACTTTGTGCAGTTAGGTAAGTTTGTTGCCGATGACCCTCGTGAAGCTAATACCGAAGGTGGCGTATTTCCAGCTATTTTTGGTACGGTATTTATGGTGATGTTAATGGCTGTGATTGTAACGCCATTTGGCGTGGTTGCTGCTATTTACTTACATGAATATGCAGCCAAAAACGCAATTACTAAAATGATCCGTATTGCGGTTATAAACTTGGCGGGTGTTCCGTCTATTGTATACGGTGTATTTGGCTTAGGTTTCTTTGTATATATGGTTGGTGGTAGTGTTGACCAATTATTTTATCCAGAGTCATCGCCTACCCCTGTGTTTGGTACCCCAGGTGTTTTATGGTCAGCACTTACCTTGGCGATATTAACGTTGCCAGTAGTGATAGTGTCTACCGAAGAGGGTTTATCTCGTATTCCAAGCACGGTCCGTGATGGTTCGCTAGCACTGGGCGCGACTAAGGTAGAAACGCTATGGCGAATCATAATTCCTATGGCCAGTCCTGCAATTATGACGGGTTTAATTTTAGCGGTTGCTCGTGCGGCGGGTGAGGTTGCACCACTTATGCTGGTGGGTGTGGTAAAAATGGCGCCAACGCTGCCGCTTGATGGTAACTTCCCATATATACATTTAGACAGAAAATTCATGCACTTAGGTTTTCATATTTACGATGTTGGCTTTCAAAGCCCGAACGTTGAAGCGGCGCGTCCGCTGGTATATGCAACGGCCTTTTTGTTAGTGTCGGTTATTATTACCCTTAACATCACCGCCATTGGTATACGTAACCATTTACGTGAAAAATTCAGATCGCTTGAGCATTAATTTAGTATAGGTAACAAACATGATTACAGTCGCTCCAAAAGTAAACCAAGCAAAGCCAAGCTTGAAGTTAGATTTAAATAATTTAACAGACGAACAAAAAGCGCTAGAAATTAAAGATCTCGACCTTTACTACGGTGATAAACAAGCACTGAGTAAAGTAAATATGAATATTCCTAAAGGCCAAGTAACGGCATTTATCGGCCCGTCGGGTTGTGGTAAATCAACCTTATTACGTTGTATTAACCGCATGAACGACTTGGTAGATATTTGTCGTATTGAAGGCGAAATCATGCTGCATGGGCAAAATATTTACGATAAAAGCGTTGATGTTGCAGCGCTTCGCCGTAATGTTGGCATGGTGTTCCAGCGCCCAAACCCATTTCCAAAATCAATTTATGAGAATGTGGTATATGGTCTTCGCCTGCAAGGCATTAAAGAAAAGCGTAAGCTTGATGAAGTGGTCGAGCAATCGCTTCGCGGTGCAGCTCTTTGGGATGAAGTAAAAGATAGACTTCACGATAGCGCATTTGGTTTATCGGGCGGTCAGCAGCAACGTTTAGTGATTGCTCGCTCTATTGCGATCGAGCCAGAGGTATTACTGCTTGATGAGCCAACATCAGCACTGGATCCGATTTCAACGTTAGTAATCGAAGAACTAATTAATGATTTAAAGAATAAATTTACTGTGGTTATTGTTACTCACAACATGCAACAAGCAGCTCGTGTTTCTGATCAAACAGCGTTTATGTATATGGGGGAGCTGATTGAGTATTCAGATACCAATACCTTGTTTACAACGCCTACAAAGAAAAAAACGGAAGATTATATTACCGGTCGCTACGGCTAGTCGGATTAAAACGCGAAAGCAATAAATTATTAAAGAAGGTCATTATGGAACACAACATTAATAAACATATTTCTGGTCGTTTTAATCAAGAACTAGAAGATGTCCGTAACCATGTGCTAAGCATGGGTGGACTGGTTGAGCAGCAACTAAATAGTGCCCTTGACGCGGTAAGTCAAAACGATGCGGTACTAGCACAAAAAGTGCGTGAGAATGATTATAAAGTTAATGCAATGGAAGTGAGTATTGACGAAGACTGTACTCGCATTATCGCGCGTCGTCAGCCAGCTGCTAGCGACCTGCGTTTAGTGGTGGCAATTGCAAAAACCATTGCCGATTTAGAGCGAATTGGTGATGAAGCTAAGCGAATTGCTAAAGTTGCACTAGACTCATTTACTAAGGATCAACAAGATTTATTAGTAAATATCGAAAATATGGGACGCCAAGTATCTAAAATGTTGCATGACGTTTTAGATGCATTTGCACGTATGGATGTGCAACGTGCATTTGAAGTGCATAAAGAGGATGCCAAAGTGGATAGGGAATATGAAGCAATCACCCGTCAAATAATGACTTACATGATGGAAGATCCGCGCTCAATTCCAAAAATTATGGATTTAGTATGGTCTGTTCGCTCATTAGAGCGCATCGGTGATCGCTGTCAAAACATCGCTGAATATATTATCTATTTTGTAAATGGAAAAGATATTCGTCATACATCTCAAGAAGATATAGAGAAGTCTTTGTAATTTTGAACCATCATCCTTTTTAATTATAGGGATGAATATTCATTTTTCTTTTAGTCTGCTGGTCATTGAGCAATAAAAAGCGTTCACAATCGAGCTTAATGCTGTAAAATTCACGCTGATCAGCATACTAAATTGATTTAAGGGTCAGTTATGCATACAAACGCGTTTCTAGGAGTATTTGCAAAATCTCCTATAAAACCAATGGAAGAACATATCCGAAAGGTTCATCAAGCTAGTAAAACCTTGATACCTTTTTTCAATCACGTTTTTAAAGAAGAATGGCAACAAGCTGAAGAGCTACGTTTAACTATTCGAAACTTAGAGCGTGAAGCCGATGAAATGAAAAGAAACATACGCCTACAATTACCGCGTGGATTATTCATGCCGGTAGAGCGTACAGATCTGCTCGAATTAGTAACCCAACAAGACAAAATTGCTAATAAAGCAAAAGACATTGCTGGGCGCGTAATTGGTCGTGAGATGATCATACCAAAAGAGATTCAAGAAGACTTTTTGGCATATGTAACTCGTTGTGTAGATGCAACTAAACAAGCATCTAAAGCGATTAATGAATTAGAAGAATTGTTAGAAACAGGCTTTAAAGGCAGAGAAGTAACTCTGGTTGAAAAAATGCTTGTTGAATTGGATGCCATAGAACAAGACACGGATGAAATGCAAATTAAAATACGCCGTCAACTACGTAAAGTAGAAGATGGGCTAAACCCAGTTGATGTAATGTTTTTATACAAAATCATTGAATGGGTTGGCGAGCTTGCAGATATTGCAGAGCGCGTAGGATCACGTCTTGAGCTGATGTTAGCTCGTTAATTTAAAATCAGTTCAAACACGAAAGATTAAGGTTACACAATGGATATCATTGCATCTTACGGCACGGTATTAATTTTAATTGCCGCAGCAGTCGGCTTTTTTATGGCTTATGGTATTGGCGCAAACGACGTTGCCAATGCGATGGGTACATCGGTGGGTTCAAAAGCACTTACCATTAAACAAGCGATTTTTATCGCGATGATTTTTGAATTCGCAGGTGCTTATTTAGCAGGGGGTGAAGTAACATCAACAATTCGTAAAGGGATTATTGATGCGACCCCATTTGCTGACATTCCTGAACTGATGGTTTTAGGTATGATCGCCTCTTTATTCGCCGCTGGCAGTTGGTTATTAATGGCCTCGTTTTTAGGTTGGCCGGTATCGACGACTCATTCAATCATTGGCGCTATCATTGGTTTTGCTCTTGTTGCAGTAGGCACAGAGGCTATTCAATGGGGTAAGGTTGCCGGTATTGTAGGTAGCTGGATTGTAACGCCGGCGATATCTGGTTTTATAGCGTACTTAATATTTATGAGTGCGCAAAAGCTGATTTTTGACACCGATGCTCCACTTAAAAATGCAAAGCGCTTTGTACCAATATACATGGGTTTAGCTGGCTTTATTATGGCACTTGTGACCATTAAAAAAGGCTTAAAGCACATTGGTATTAATTTAGGTACATTTGAAGGTTTTGCTATTTCTATTGGTATAGCGGTACTAGTTGCTGTTATTGGTAAAATTGCTATTTCTCGTTTAAATATCGATCCTAAAGCGGATAGAGAAATGCAGTTTAACAATGTAGAAAAAGTGTTTGCGGTACTTATGGTGCTAACTGCTTGTTGTATGGCATTTGCTCATGGTTCTAACGACGTTGCTAACGCAATTGGACCTCTAGCTGCTGTTGTAAACATTGTTGAAAACAATGGTGAAATTGCTAAAAAGGCGGCTATCGCTTGGTGGATATTACCACTAGGTGGTTTAGGTATTGTTGCCGGTCTTGCTATTTTAGGTAAAAAAGTAATTAAAACCATTGGTGAAGGTATTACCCATTTAACACCAAGTCGTGGTTTTGCTGCTGAATTAGCCGCGGCCTCTACCGTTGTTATTGCATCGGGCACAGGCTTACCTATCTCAACCACACAAACCCTAGTGGGCGCTGTGTTGGGTGTAGGTATGGCACGTGGTATTGCCGCACTTAACATGGGTGTAATAAGAAATATTGTAGTTTCTTGGGTAATTACATTGCCAGTTGGTGCTGCCCTTGCTATTGTTATTTTCTACGTACTAAGAACCGCTTTTGGGGTTTAATAAAAAGTACTTAAAAGACTTTTAGCTTGAAAAGATCTCAACGCCCTTGGTGTTGGGGTCTTTTTATTTGTGGAAAGAAAAATGACCAATCTCCCTAGTATTAAACAGCTGCAGTATTTATTAGCTGTGCATCAACATCAACATTTTGGCCGAGCAGCCAGTGCTTGTTTTATCGGTCAGTCTACGCTGAGTACCGCGATTCAAAACCTAGAAGAAACTTTAGGATGTCAGCTTATAGAGCGAGAAAATCGCAGCCTAATGTTTACCACCATTGGTGAAGAGGTGGTTGAGCGTTCAAGAAAAATAATCAACGATACAATTAGTTTAAAAGAGTTAACTAAAAGCTTTTTAACACCGCTTAGTGGTACATTAACGGTGGGTGTTATTCCTACTATAGCCAGCTTTATCGCAGCGCCTTTATATCATTTTTGTCAGCAAACATTTGTAGATTTAGAGTTGGTATTAATTGAAGACACCAGCGACAAGCTTCTCGACAAGTTAGAACATGGGCAAATTGATTTAGCATTATTAGCGCTGCCCTACGAAACCGATAAATTTCATACCCAAGTATTAGCACAAGATCACTTTAGCTTAGTGCATCATAAAGATTACATGCCAGCTAAAGGTATTGAAGACTTTAATTTACTACCAGAAGCCAGTGTATTCTTGCTTGAGCGAGAGCACTGTATGACAGGGCATGCGCTTAGTGCGTGTCATTTAAACCGCTCTAGTTGTATAAACCCCTTTGAGGCGGCTAGCCTTCATACCTTATTGAGTATGGTTGAGTATAAACTTGGCGTGACGTTTTTACCGCAAATGGCAATTAACGCGGGTATTTTAGAGAACAAAGATATGCTTGCTACACCATCGCAAGGTGATGCCTATCGTGATATTGGTGTATTGTGGCGCAAAACAACGGGGCGCATTCGTGACTTTAAATTGTTTAGCCAACAATTAGAGGTTTTTTTGAAAAAGCAGTGCAGTGTTGATTTTAAATAGGTAAAAAAAAGCGTATTTTAATTAATACGCTAAATAACACGGGGGAATTAAAGTGGCTGCTTGTGCTGGCCGTGATAGCTTTTTAGCGGCGGTAAAAATAGTAAGTAAACCCAAACAACTACATTAAAGTAAGGGACTAGCCCAAGCACTGTAAAGGTTTTTACAGGGTAACCCTTGATCTGAGCATATTTGTAACATTGAAGCGCAATAGCAAAGTGTATAAACAATAATAACGTGATTAGTTGCGTCATAAACATCCTCCTTATGCCCTATGTCCACCTTTAAAAGTATAGACATCTAGACGATAAGAAATAAAGATGTCATGTAAAATCAAGGTAATCACTTAATTTTCATGACATTGTGCTGCCGATAAGCAAAGTATAGGTTAGATAGGCAAATTTGAAAGTAATAAATTGCTTAAATTTGTTTATTAATGTTTATAGTGACGTGAGGGTGTCTTGATAAAAAATAGGATTATTTTTTATTTTTTCTAACTCAATCAGTACCTTGTCAATAGGGACAGGGCGAGCAATAAAGTAACCTTGCCCGTAGTCTACGCCTATTTCTTTAAGTGCAAAAAACACTTCTGCGGTTTCAACATATTCGGCTACAGAGCGCTTATCTAGTGAGCGACTGATGTCATTTATGGCCTTTACTAGCGCTAAATCAATGGAGTCATTAAGCATATCGCGAACAAATGAGCCGTCAATTTTTACGTGTTGAGCTGGTAATTGTTTAAGGTAATTAAAAGTACTGAAGCCGGTGCCAAAGTCATCAATTGAAAAGTGGCAGCCTAAATTATTTAGCCGCTCAATCATTTTACGCGTCGCCGCTAAATTATTAATACTGGCCGACTCGGTTATTTCAAAAATAATTTTCGCCGGAGATACTTGATACTTCTCAAGGGTCGACTCTATTAATGGCAATAAACGCTCATCTAAAAATGACTGTGCCGATAAGTTTATTGCAATCTGCAGAAGCTCTGGATGTGCAGCAACACTCGCAATGCTGTTACGAATAACACATTGGTCCATTAAAAAGGTATCGTTAAGCATTTCCAATGAGGGAATAAATTGATTAGGGTAAATAAGTTCGTCGTCTAGCTTTAACCTTAGCAGTACTTCAAAGTAGGCAACCTGATTAGTTTTAAAATCCCAAATGGGTTGATAATGAAGCTCTATGCTGTCTTGTTGGAGTGCTTGACGTACCCCATGGCCCCACTCTAAACCCGTTTGCAGCGCATTGTTCTCACCATCTTGTTTTGAATAACAATGTACTAAGTTACGACCTAAATTTTTAGCAATATATAACGCAATATCTGACTGCTTTAAGCATTCATTTGGATCGCAGTTATCAGCGGTAATTTGGGTTAAACCAATCGAGCAACTAATTGAATAGATTTGCTCTTCAGATTTAAATTGGTTGCCTTCAATGGCACTACAAATTCCTTCTGCGATTAAATGTGCATCCAATAAATTGGTATTTTTAAGTATCACCGCAAACTCATCGCCACCGACACGGCAGATCAGATGCTCATTACTAATATTGGCAATAAATAGCTGCGCTACTTCTTTTAAAACAATGTCACCTTGTTGGTGGCCTTTACTGTCATTTATTATTTTAAAGTGGTCAAGGTCAATATAAATAAGCGCATGTTCAATATTTGTATGAGTATTTTCGCTCTGGCAAATATAGTTAAGCTGTTGGTCGAAGTAATAACGATTATGTAGGCCAGTTAAAGTATCATGCAATGCCAAATGGCGTAATTGCAGCTCTGCTTGCTTGCGCTCATGAATATTATCGAGTGTGGCGGTAATGGTAGCGTTGTTGCTGCTATTTTTTATTAACTGAAGCCGACATTCAACCCACACTGAATTACCATTTTTTTGGCTTAGTTTAACTTCTATTTTTTGTTTGTTTGCGCCACCTTGTAAAATATCATCAATCGTCGCTTGTAATGACTGTTGATACTCTGTGGTACAAAATGCAGTGAGTGGTTGTTGTAAGGTCGACTTAACTCCAAAGCCGCTCAGAGATTCCCACGCAGGGTTTATAAAGCGAATATTCCCTTGTTGGTCTAATTCAAGTACAACTGTGTTTAGGTGCAATAAAATACGTTGATGCGCTGAAAATAGGTCGCGATACTTTACTTCACTAATACTTAGCTGCTGTACCTTATTAGCAAATTCAGCATAGCTGACCATAAAGTCTTCACGACGAGCTGCGTGATCACAGACTTTATTTAAAAATGAGGGGTCGTAAGGGGCGCGAATAAAGTCGGTAACGCCTGAAAGTAATAACTGCTCGGCGTAATCGGCATCGTTTTTATCAATAATAGTAACAATGGCTTGTTGAGGGTTATGCTGCAGAATCTTTTCAACTAATTGATTTGAACTCTCAGCTTGTGCTGCAGTGGCATCGAGTAGCACGATAGCAAACGGCTGCTGATTATAGGCACTTAGCGCGGCTTTTTCGTTAGTAACATGAGTAATTGCAAAGTTTAGCTTTAATTGTTCACTCATGTCGTTTGCTCTGCTGGTAAAGGGTTCTAATAACAACAGGTTTAAGCGACTGCTTTTTTCTAAATGACTCGACAGCACATTTGCTAGTATTTGCGGCAATATATCTTGGCGCTCAAAAGGCAGTACTGCATCAATGCCATAGCTACGCGCGGTGGTTTCAGCGATACGCTCACAATAAATGGGCGGAATTAGCAAAATAGGCGTGTTTTTCGGCGTGTTTAGCAAACCAGAGCGGATCATACGTGAAAACCGCCAACCATCAATTTTACCTACATCTAAGCCGGTTATGATTATATTTACGCTTTGGTTCTTTAAGATTTTTAACGCATCTTGGCTGTCTGAGGCTTCAATAAACTCAAACACACTAAGCCTCTCCAGCGTGGCACGTATAGTCTGGCGCTCATCATTACTTGCATTTAATATTAGCAATTTAAGCTGTTTTGCCACTTAGGTACCACTCCGAGAAATGCAGGTAATAATTCAATTAGTAAGAGTAATGATATTTAGCGATAAGAACAAGCGTATTTAACCGCTATTTTAAATGTAGTTCATTAGTGGCCAATTAGGGAGAATATAAGGGATATTTTGAGCTTCATTAGTAATAGTAATTAGGGAGAATATAGGGGTTATCTTGAGCTTCGTTACTAATAGTTAAATACCCAAACCACCTCAAAATGCAGAATTCAGCGCTTCACAGGGGCTTAATATCAAGGCGATACTTTGCAGTAATGGTCGTCCCTTTCAAGAAGTAGCAACGATGAGAGTATGCCCCTGTGAAACGCCCACGGGTTGGCTTAAAAGCGATTTATACTGCGTTATTGATATTAATAATAGAACCACTATTATTTGCCATCAATGCCTTGCCTAAATCGCTTTTAATTCCGACGACACTCGCATTTTGAGGTGGTTTGGGTATACACTTGGCGCGATTTTAAATGATGTGGAATTCTAACAATGCGCGTAGCTGATTTTAGCTTTGACTTACCTGATGAATTAATTGCTCGTTTTCCTAAAGCAGACAGAACCAGTAGCCGTTTATTGAGCTTAGACGGGCCGAGTGGTGCTGTTGAGCATAAAATATTTAGTGACATTCTTGAGCTTGTAAACGAAAACGACTTACTGGTTTTTAACAACACCAAAGTAATACCTGCGCGTATGTTTGGTCAAAAAGAATCTGGCGGTAAAGTTGAGGTGCTGGTAGAACGCGTATTAGACGAACACCGCGTGCTCGCTCACATTCGCGCTAGTAAATCACCAAAACCGGGTAATGTACTCATTTTAGAGGGCAAAGCAAAAGCTATTATGGTGGCACGCCACGATACTCTGTTTGAGCTTGAGTTTGACCGCAGTGAAAATGTGCTCGACATTTTAAATGATGTAGGCCATATGCCGCTTCCTCCTTACATTGACCGCCCAGATAACGAAGCGGATCGTGAGCGTTACCAAACGGTATATGGTGAAAAGCCAGGCGCCGTTGCTGCACCAACAGCAGGCCTTCATTTTGACGATAAACTCATGACTGCGCTTAAAGACAAAGGCGTACAAATGGCGTTTGTTACCTTGCATGTTGGCGCAGGTACATTCCAGCCAGTTAGGGTAGAAAGTGTTGATGAGCACATCATGCACTCTGAATATATTGAAGTACCGCAAGATGTGGTGGATGCGGTTGCAAGCACAAAAGCCAGAGGCGGGCGTGTGATTGCGGTAGGTACAACTTCAGTTCGTTCACTAGAGTCGGCAGCAAAAATACATGGTGGCAAGTTAGATACTTACTTTGGTGATACCGATATTTTTATTTTTCCGGGTTATCAATTTAATGTTGTTGATGCCATGGTCACCAACTTCCATTTACCTGAATCAACCTTAATTATGCTGGTCAGTGCCTTTGCAGGGCAAGACAATATTATGGGTGCTTACAATACTGCGATTGAACAACAGTATCGCTTTTTTAGCTATGGCGATGCGATGTTTTTGACCCGTAAATAATTTACAGCGTTATCGGTTTTTATTTTACTCCTAAGCGCAGTGAATTTTTCACTGCTAATAGTAATAGGATAGTAAAAAGGGTAGAATCGAGCGGTTAAATTATAGCTTGTTGGACTGTTTTTCCGACACAGAGGATATTATGAAATTTGAATTAGACTGCACCGATGGCAAAGCACGCCGCGGTCGCTTGATTTTTGACCGAGGTGTAATAGAAACACCAGCGTTTATGCCTGTAGGTACTTACGGCACGGTTAAAGGTATGACGCCTGATGAAGTTAAAGCAACGGGTGCACAAATCTGTTTAGGCAATACATTTCACTTAATGTTGCGCCCTGGCACTGAAATCATCAAACAGCACGGTGATTTACACGACTTTATGAACTGGGACTTCCCAATTCTTACTGATTCAGGCGGTTTCCAAGTATTTAGTCTTGGCGCAATGCGTAAAATCACTGAAGAAGGCGTAATGTTCCAATCGCCTGTAAATGGTGATCAAATTATGATGTCGCCAGAGAAATCAATGGAAGTGCAGCGTGATCTCGGCTCAGATATCGTGATGATATTTGACGAATGTACGCCATATCCTGCCACTGAAAAAGAAGCCAAAGACTCTATGGAGCTTTCTCTTCGTTGGGCTAAGCGTTCAAAAGAAGGACATGGCGACAACCCATCAGCATTGTTTGGTATTATTCAAGGCGGTATGTATCCTGAGCTTCGTGCACAATCACAAGCGGGTCTTGAAGAAATTGGTTTTGATGGTTATGCATTGGGTGGTTTATCGGTGGGTGAACCTAAAAATGAAATGATTAATATTCTTGATCATTGTGCTTATAAAATGCCAGAAAACAAACCACGTTATTTAATGGGTGTAGGCAAGCCAGAAGACTTAGTTGAGTCGGTTCGTCGCGGTATTGATATGTTTGACTGCGTAATGCCAACGCGTAATGCACGTAATGGTCACTTATTTATTACAACGGGTACCATTAAAATCCGTAACGCAGTGCATAAAACAGATACTGGTCCACTTGATCCTGAGTGTGATTGCCATACCTGTAATAATTATTCGCGCGCCTATTTGCATCATTTAGACAAATGTAACGAAATTTTGGGTGCACGACTAAACACTATCCATAACTTACGATACTATCAACGTGTTATGGAAGGTTTGCGTAATGCTATTAGCGAAGGTCAACTAGAGACATTTGTACACGATTTTTACGCTCGCCGAGGCCAAGAAGTGCCAGAGCTAGCTGATACAACAAATTAAAATTTAAAAATTAAAGAGGAAGTATTATGAGTTTATTTATTTCAAACGCACATGCAAGCGCTGGCGCACCTGCGGCAGGCGGCGGTATGGAAATGCTAATTATGTTAGCGATTTTTGGTTTGGTTTTTTACTTTTTAATTTATCGCCCGCAAGCAAAGCGTGTAAAAGAGCATAAAAGTTTAATGAGTGCGATGGCAAAAGGCGATGAAGTGCTAACCCAAGGCGGTTTAGTGGGTAAAATCGTAAAAATTGCCGATGATAAAGACTTCATAGTGATCTCATTAAATGAGCAAGCAGAAGTAACAGTACAAAAATCAGCAGTATCTGCTGTATTGCCTAAAGGCACAATGAAGTCGCTATAAAAATAATAAGGACGACCCCGTGTTAAACAAGTTTCCAATTTGGAAGTATTTACTTGTTTTAGCTGTGTTAGCCATTGGCCTTTTATATGCTTCACCAAACCTGTATGGCCGCGATCCGGCCATACAGGTTTCTGGCGCTAAAGGCACCGATGTTGACCTCAGTGTTGTAGACAAAGTAAACGCAATCCTCAAAAAAGATAACGTTAGCGCTAAATCGACAAAGCTCGAAGACGGGCAAATTCTTGTTCGCTTTAAAAACGTTGAAGACCAACTTAAAGCGCAAGACTTACTGCGTAACTCGCTTAGTAACGATTATATCTCAGCAATTAATATGGCTCCTGCACAACCGGCTTGGTTAAAGTCGCTGGGCGGTAATCCTATGAAGTTAGGCCTAGATCTAAGTGGTGGTGTGCATTTCACCATGGAAATCGATATGGTCACTGCGGTGGATAATCAGTTAGAGCAAATGGAGCAAGATTTTCGTAGCGACCTGCGCGAAGAAAAACTACGTTATCGTAGTGTGCGCCGTGTAGCTGGCACTGAGCGTATGCGTGTAGAAATGCGTAACGAAGAAGATAAAGACGCTGCAGAGCGCTTTTTAGAAAGTCGTTACCCTCTAAACGTTTACATTGATGATAGCAGTAACGATAACGCATTCTTTGCCACCATGAGTGAGCTAAAGCTAAAAGAAATTCGTGACTACGCTATCAAGCAAAACGAAACGATTATTCGTAACCGTATCAACCAAATTGGGGTTGCAGAGCCAAACGTACAGCGCCAAGGTGCTGAACGTATTATTGTGCAATTACCAGGGATTCAAGATACCGCTCGCGCTAAAGAAATTTTAGGTGCTACGGCAACGCTTGAGTTTCGTGAAGTTGACGAAAATGCTGATATAAGCGCGGCTGCTCAAGGTCGTATCCCACCGGGTACTGAAATGATCATGAGTCGTGATGGTTACCCTGTGGTACTAAAAAAACGCATCATTCTTGAAGGCAGCCATATTACTGGCGCGCAGTCGGGTGCAGATGAGTACCAGCGTCCACAAGTAAGCATTAAACTCGATAGCAAAGGCGGGGCAAAAATGAATGCCTTTACCAAGCGTGCTATCGGTAAACGTATGGCTACCGTGTTTATTGAATACAAGCCATCAGGTAAAAAAGACAGTGACGGTAAAGCACTTCCGCCAATTAAAGTGGAAGAAGTTATTAACGTAGCAACCATTCAAGCGCGTCTTGACCGTTCATTCCGCATTACCGGTATTGATAACCCAGCTGAAGCACATAACTTAAGTTTACTACTTCGCGCGGGGGCACTGGTTGCGCCTATTCAAATTGTAGAAGAACGTACGGTTGGGCCAAGCCTAGGTCAAGAAAACATTGAAGCAGGTATGACCGCTGTAGCTCTTGGCTTTGCGTTTGTACTGGCCTTTATGCTTATTTACTACAAAGGTTTTGGCCTTGTTGCGAATATTGCACTGGCTGCCAACTTAGTACTTATTATTGGTGTAATGTCGTTAATTCCAGGTGCAACGCTTACCCTACCGGGTATAGCTGGTATTGTACTGACTGTTGGTATGGCAGTTGATGCGAACGTACTTATATTTGAGCGTATTCGTGAAGAGTTAGCCGATGGCCGCAGCCCTCAACAAGCGGTTCATTTTGGTTACGATAGCGCCTTTAGTACTATTTTTGATGCCAATATCACCACATTAATTGCGGCGATTATCTTGTTTGCTGTTGGTACCGGTCCTGTTGCAGGTTTTGCGGTAACCCTAGCAATTGGTATTTTAACCTCTATGTTTACAGCAATTATAGGTACCCGTGCGGTGATCAACCTATTTATTGGTGGCAAACGTGTTGATAAACTTTCAATTTAAGGAGCAGACATGCAAATTTTAAGATTGGGCGGAAAAACCCTTCGTTTCATGTCTCTTCGAAAAGTGGCAATGGGCTTTTCTACGTTATTAATTATAGCGTCGCTGGCGTCACTTTTTGTTAAAGGCTTAAATTTCGGTTTAGATTTTACTGGCGGTACAGCGGTTGAGGTGGGTTTTTCGCAACCTGCGGATCTGAAAAAAGTACGTAATGTACTGGCTGAAAATGATTTTGCTGATGCATCGGTACAGCTTTTTGGCTCAAGCCAAGAGATACTGGTTCGTTTAGCCCCTCGTGGTGATGATGTAAAAGCAGAGGTAATTGGTAACCAAGTAATTGCTGCACTTAAACAAGCCGATGATAGCGTAGTAATGCGCCGCATTGAGTTTGTAGGCCCAAGCGTAGGTGAAGACTTAAAAGAGCAGGGTGGCCTTGCCATGTTAACTGCGCTTATTTGTATCTTAATTTACGTGGCATTTCGCTTTGAATGGCGTTTTGCTGTGGGCGCAGTTGGTGCGCTTTTACACGATGTAATTATTACGATTGGTTTGTTCTCGGTACTTGGTTTAGAGTTTGATCTAACTATTTTGGCAGCAATACTCGCCGTGATAGGTTACTCACTAAACGATACCATTGTTGTATCAGACCGTATTCGTGAAAACTTCCGTAAAGTACGTATTGACGACACTGTTGAGATTATTGATATCTCGCTTACGCAAACACTTAATCGTACCTTAGTAACTTCAATCACCACTATTTTAGTATTGATTGCGTTATTTGTATGGGGTGGCCAAACCATTCATGGCTTTGCTACTGCACTACTATTTGGTGTATTTATTGGTACTTATTCTTCAGTTTACGTTGCCAGTTCGGTAGCTATTGCCATGGGCGTAAGTAAAGAAGATTTAATACCAGAAGTGATTGAAAAAGAAGGTGCTGATTTAGATCCAATGCCTTAATTGAGATTAAATTATCCTTTTTAAAAAACCGCTCCTTGTGAGCGGTTTTTTATTGCCTCGTACATAAGTCACATAATAGTCATACTCAGTTGGTATTTTATTGCTCTTATTAAATTTTTATCCGAGCTAGTAGTGACAGAGCAACGACAAGTCTTAGAATCAATTTTACAACAAGGGGCAATAACAACCTTGTTCCAACCTATTTTCGATATAGCTAAGCAATCTATTATTGGGTATGAAGCGCTGAGTCGAGGCCCTAAAAATAGCCCATTAGCCATGCCAAATAAGCTATTCGAAACGGCTCATAAATATCAATTGATCTCAGAGCTTGAGCTTTTATGCCGTTCTCGCGCCATAGAAAACTTTGTAAAACTCAGTTTACAAGGGAAGTTATTTTTAAATGTCAGTCCAAAAATTTTACTCGATCCGAGCCACCCTAAAGGAGAAACCTTACATTTAATTGAGCAGTTTGGTCTTGCAGCCAATCGAGTGGTGATTGAAGTCACCGAACAAGAAAAGGTAGATGATGGTTTTTTACTGTTAAAAACCATCGCGCATTATCGAGAGCTAGGCTTTACTATTGCTATTGACGACCTCGGTGCAGGTTATTCCGGACTAAAGCAATGGTCGCAGTTATGCCCAGATATTGTAAAAATTGATCGTTACTTTATTGATCATTGCGATCAAAGCGAAGTTAAAAAAGAATTTTTAAAATCAATTATGGTGTTAGCGCGGGCAACAAATACAGCGGTGATTGCGGAGGGAATTGAACGTCCTGAAGAGCTAGATTTAGTCAAAAGCATAGGCATAAATCATGTTCAGGGGTTTTTGTTAGAAAGACCGAGTCAACAGCCAAGTTATGACTATAACTGTAAACAGTTACAATCACTCACTTCGACCCAAGCTGCCTCAAAGTTTGAGCAATCAATGGCAATAGGTGTGCTTGCTGTTGCTCAGCCTGCTATTAGCAGTCATACGCGTTGTAAAGAAGCTCATGCACTTTTTGAGCAAGATAAAAGCATAATCAGCTTACCGGTATTAAATAGCAGTCAGCAGCCAATAGGGCTGTTACACAAAGATCAGCTAACAGAAGTGTTTGCCGCGCCTTATGGGCACGCGCTTTATGATAAGTGTGAAGTCACAGAGTTAATGGATAAACAACCTCTGGTGGTTGATGAAAATCAAATGCTTGATATTGTCTCCCAGCAAATAACAGAGCAAGACTTTGATATTCGTCGTCATATTGTTATCACCTGCAACAATAAATATTTAGGCTTGGCACCGCTCAGAGACATACTAAAGCACATTACAGCAGAAAAAATCCGCCACGCCCAACATGCTAACCCTTTGACCATGTTACCGGGTAATGTGGCAATTAGTGAGGTAATAGAGCAGCGTCTGCAACATAAACAGCCATTTTCACTAGCCTATATCGATTTAAATCACTTTAAACAATTTAACGATTTGTATGGTTATGCCAGTGGTGACAGCGTGATAAAACTTCTGGCTGATGTGACTGTAAAAGCGTGTGCGCACAGCGCTAACTTTGTCGGCCATATTGGCGGCGATGATTTTATGGTGGTGTTTGAAAAAAAAGATGCGGTGGAGGTTTGTAATACTATTATCACGCAATTTGAACTGCAGTCACGCGTGTTTTTTACGCCAGAGCATATTGATGAAAAAGGGTATTGGGCAACTAATAGAGAAGGCGAAAAGCAGTTTGTGCCTTTACTTACATTATCGATAGGTTTAGTTGAGCCTGATCTGCAGCAGTGTAAAAATAGTCATCAAGTGGCAGCATTAGCAACCGATGCAAAGAAGGAAGCTAAGCGCTTCAAACATAGTTACCTATTTATTTGTAATCGCAGAAGGCCTGCTCCCGCTGTTGTACGTTTATCCAATAGTAAAAAAAGTGGCTAACAAAAAGCAAAAAAGGAGCCAAGGCTCCTTTTTTTAGTACGTAATTACGATTAACGTAATAACGACTCAGATAATACTGGGCGCATTTCACGAACGATCGCTTGTGTTAGCTTAGGTGCACCACAGATTACGTTACCGCTCACGTTGTAGTTATTACCGCCAGCAAAATCAACAACCATGCCGCCAGCTTCTTTAACTAATAACTCACCTGCTGCTGTATCCCAAGGTTTTAAACCAATTTCAAAGAAACCATCAACACGACCCGCTGCAACATACGCCATATCTAGGGCTGCAGAGCCTGCACGACGAATATCAGCTGTGTGAACAAATAACGCTTTAAACGCTTCAGAATAGGCATCTAAGTGATGTTTTTGTTTGAAAGGAAAACCTGTAGCAAGAACAGAACCGGCAAGTTCAACCGTTTTAGATACGCGTAAACGTTTGCTGTTTAACTGTGCGCCTTGACCGCGAGAAGCAGTGAAAAGCTCACCACGAATTGGATCGTAAATTACTGCTTGGTCTAAACGACCTTTAACTTTAAGTGCAATAGATACTGCGAAATGAGGGATACCCTTGATGAAGTTAGTTGTGCCATCAAGTGGGTCAACAATCCATTGGTAATCAGCATCCTTACCTTTGTGTTCGCCTAACTCTTCACCAACGATGCAGTGATCAGGGTAAGAACGTAAAATAGTGTCACGAATTACGGCTTCGGCTTCTTTATCAATGTTAGTAACTAAATCGTTGGTGCCTTTTTGTTGCACTTCAACTTTTGATAAGTCTTCACTTGCACGAAGAATAAGTTTGCCTGCGTTACGCGCAGCGCGAACCGCAATGTTTAACATTGGATGCATGGTATTACCTTTGGGTTGTAAAAGAACGTTTATATATTTAAGCCGGCGTATTTTAGCGGTTTTTGCCATAAAGTAAACCATAAAGCCTAAATACTTGTGAGTGTTTTTTGTACAGCTATGATCTTTCACTACATTTCTTGAAATAAAAACAAGCAATAAATTTATGAAAGAGCACTTTACCTAAAGTTAGCTTGAGGTTTTATGATGTTCTATATTCAATTAACAGGAAGAAAATTATGAAATTAGAACACGTAAATTTAGTTGTCAGTGATATAAATGCCATGCTTAAGTTTTACCAAGCAGCGTTTCCCTATTGGTCAATTAGAAGTGAGGGAGAAGGAAGCTGGTATGGTAAAGCAAGACGCTGGATACACTTTGGTGATAACGAGCAATATATTGCTATTAGCGATCATGGAGAAGGTGAAAACCGTGACTTATCAGGGCATCAAATTGGTTTGGCACATTTTGCTTATGTCACTAATAACTTAAATGCAGTAATAACGCGCTTAAAGCGTGCGGGCTTTGAAATAAGTAAGCAAGGCGCTGAAAATCCATTTAGGAAGAATATTTATTTTATTGACCCCGCAGGGTTTGAGGTTGAGTTTGTAGAGTACATGAGTGATATACCCAGTGAGCGTAATAACGATTTATAATATGGATGAAGCCAACTATTTTGGCTTCATCATAAATTAGCATATTTAAAAATGTTTACTATTCATGCCAAGTTGAGTTTTTAAATCATTTGCAAAGCTAATAAATTTTTCTTTAATAGTGCGTTTAACTTTAACTTCCACAGAGCCTAAAACAGTTTTTCCTTCAATGTGAATTGTTGGCCCTTGGCGTTTATTGAGTGATACGGTTTTATTTTCAAAACTGCCTAAAATACAAAACATTTTAGAAACTACATTAACGTGCTCTGGTACATATATTTCTTCGCTACCAAAGTAACAATTAACGTGAATAGTGACATGTTGGTGGGTAAAAATAGCATCCGTAAAATCAAGATTGATAGATCCCATGTAGTTTTCTATATAAATGTTTTGAGGAACGACCCATTGGCCGCTTCGTTCACTTGAGCCAAGAATGCTTCTTAATGTAAGTGGTTCTTCACTCCCCTCATGCTGCGAACCATAGTTAGGTGCAAACTGCGAGTGCTTTTGCGCCTTGTATTGCTGGTCAGTACTTAAGGTTAAATCTTCAACGAGATCCATAAGTGCTTTATTGTCACTCGCTGCCATGGCGTCGTCTAAGCGTCGTTCAAATGCTTCTACAGAAATGACACCATGGCTGTAATTATAAATGAGCTGATCAATCACTTGCTCTCGAACTTGCTCAATAGGGCGGTCTTCAATTTTAACAGACATTTAAATTATCCTTTTATGGTTGCTGGTTATTTCAAAGCAAGCCTTATACCAAATGTTAACTCATTTAAAATCAGTGCTTTATGATTCGCTGTGTTTTTTCGCGTTACTATATTAACGACAGATTAACCAAATATACAATTATTTAGTAAGTTTCGCTATTCGAGAAACTTTTACGCAATACTCGGTAAATGTTTACTTTGTATATTTATGCCAATAACGACTTATTTTAATTAAGTTTTTGAAATTGTTGTGTAAAAAATATTGGCTCGATGTTCGCATTAGCTTAAGTGTCTTTAATTAAATGGAGAATGACTATGAAAACATTTAATAAGTCTATGATTGCAGCCCTAGTATTAGGAACAACCGCAATGGGCGCTCAGGCAAGCAGCTGGGAAAACGAAAGCAAAGATGCTTGGATTGATGGCAAAGCAGAAACCGTACTGCTGATGAACACTAACCTGAATAACTTTGACATCAACACGGACGTAAAAAATGGCAAAGTAATGCTAACAGGTAAAGTTAATAGCGAAGTAGATAAAGAGCTTGCTGAAGAGCTTGTGCTAAGCCTAGATGGTGTAACTGAGGTTGAAAATGATCTAACTGTTATTGAGCTCAAGGATGCAAAAGATTTAACAACAGTTGATCAGATGAATGCTAAACACCACGATTCTACTATGATGGATAGCGACACTGAAAGTGATTTAACCGATGCGAAAATTACCACCGTAATTACCACTCGCTACTTATTTGATTCAGAAGTCGGTGGTACAGACATTGATGTTGATACTGATAACGGTGTAGTTACCCTAAAGGGGACTGTGGAATCGGATGCTGAAAAACAACTAGCAATGGAAATTGCTAACAACGCTGAAGATGTTCGCAAAGTAGTTGATGAATTAACTGTTATTGCAGAATAATACACTATACTAAAAGCCTAGCTCTGCTGGGCTTTTTGCTTTGTTAACGTTATAAGGGTTAAATTATGGATATCATCAGAATTATTTTTTCTATATTACTACCACCACTGGGGGTGTTTTTACAGGTGGGGATAGGGATGCACTTTTGGTTAAATATTTTATTAACCTTGCTCGGCTATTTCCCAGGATTAATCCATGCGATTTACATTATTGCCAAGAAGTAATGCAGTAGCTTAGCAGGACATTTAACACTGAGTTGCTAAGTGCCAACAAAGGTATGTGTATTAGCCACTCAGGCTGTTATTTAATAGATGGATTCGTTTTAAAAGTCATCACCATTAAAATCTCAAAGCCTACTATTTGAGCAGTTAGCCCCTTGATTGTTAAAATAAAGCTTTTTGCTAGTGACAAGCCCCTAAAAACTTTTTATACTGCAACCCGCTTTAGTCGCTCTGTGGCTAAACGCTTCAAAAATTAACTGCTTACAGTTATACAAAGTTGGCCCCTTAGCTCAGTTGGTTAGAGCACACGACTCATAATCGTTAGGTCCCCAGTTCGAGTCTGGGAGGGGCCACCACTTTTACAAGCTTTCCAAGTAAATAGAAACTCATCTTTCTCGTTTTATAAAATTCGTTTTTATTATTTCTATCGTATTTTTACCAGTGCACTGATTTTTGTATTAATTATATTGAATACATTGCAATAAACACAGTTGAATCTACTATTAAAGTGTTATGAGATTTTATTATACAAATCTTTACTTTATGACCTTTAATGTCGCTACTGTTAATAGTGTGCAGTATATAAAATACCGCTTAGTTACTCCTTAGGTGCTCTATGTTATTAAAACGAAAAGTTTACCTCAGTATTAGAGCTTTCTACACCTATTATAGTTGGTAAAGAAATAGCGCAAAATTTATTTGTGCAGCAATGGATGAATAATAATGAAGATGCGCAAAGTCGCGGTAAATTTATTGATTACCTCAAACAGATAAAAAATAAAAACCAAGCCAGTAACGCATATATTATCTCTAAAAACTCCCGTAACTATTACACCGATGAAGGTATTTCTAGGCAAATAGACAGCAGCGATACTTGGTTTGATACTTTTTTAGCATCGGATAGGCCATTTGAAGTCGCGATCGATATAGATAAAGGTAGCTCTGAGGTAATGGTATTTATTAATTATGCCATTGAGCTTGATGGGCAACGACAAGGAATTGCCGGAATAGGTCGTTCGCTCGATTCTATGGTGGAGCTCATAAGCGAATATAGAATTGGCGAGGGCGGCATTGTTTATTTGGCCTCTGGTACTGGCGAGATTATGTTGCATGGTGATAAAACTAAAATAGGGCAATCTGTTAACTTAGCGCCAATTAAAAATGGGGCAATTCAAAGTAAAGTAATTGATGGCGATGACTATGTTGTCTCAAGTACACCAGTAAACTCTTTAGGTTGGCACCTAGTCGCTGAGATTCCCCAAGAGCAATTATGTGGCCCAATTAATAGCGCTATTAATACTAATATCATTTTTGGTATAATTATTGCGCTTGTAGGTTTAGCGTTAGCACGAGTGTTGGTCGGGCAAATATTTAGACCCATTGAAAACATTACTTCAGCGGTAAACGCATTAACGGAAAAAGATGGCGATTTAACAGCACGACTCCCTACCGACGATAATAATGAAATTTCTGATTTAGCGATTAAATTTAACCTGTTTTTAGAGCAGTTACATTATATGTTTAAACAGGTTTCTGAGTCGGCTACCCATGTTAAAGATATTTCGCATGACGTGCTTGAGCAAGTGCAAGGCGCGGCAAATTTAGCTGAAGTGCAGTCATCGAGTACGCAAACGGTGGCGGCTGCGGTTAATGAGATGGAAGTTACGGTTCAGGATATTTCTGGCAGTGCTAGTAATGCGGCGAGTATCGCCACTAAAACTGAAGAAACGACGCACAAAGGTGTCGATTTTGTACAAAGCACGATTAAACAAATGGAACAGTTAGAAGCATCGATGGCAAATTCTGTAGCTTCGGTGTTAGAGCTCTCGACAGAGATTAAATCAATTTCTCATGTATTAGATGTTATTAAAGGGATTTCTGAGCAAACTAACTTATTGGCGTTAAATGCGGCAATTGAAGCGGCAAGAGCTGGCGAGCAAGGGCGTGGCTTTGCAGTAGTTGCTGATGAAGTGAGAACGCTTGCACAGCGTACTGCGGAGTCGACAGAGCAAATTAATGAGATGATTGCTTCGTTAAATGCTAAAGCTTCAAGCACGGTAACTGCGATTGAATTGGGCAGCAAAAACACCTTAGAAAATGCCGAGCGATTAAAAGAAACAGGCCATACATTAAATGGTATTTCACAGGAAATTGTACTGTTAAGCGAGTTAAATAACTCAGTGGCTACCGCAACGCGAGAGCAAACGTTAGCAACCTCAGAAATTAGCCAAAACATTGTGATGATTTCTGACTCAGCAGAGCAAACCAAAGAAAATATGAAGAAGTCAGAGCAGCTTTGTAATGGTTTAAATAAAGAGTCTAATATTTTAAGGGATTTACTAGGCAAGTTTACGCTTTAAACACGACTTCATAAAAAATCAGCCGAGCAGGGATAGCATCATAGTTATAGAGCACTGGTACTATAACTATGATGTTTTAATGGCGGTTAGTTTTTACGATAAATTTCGTGATTCATTTCGTAAATATTAACGCTTAAACTATCAGAGGCTCTGCAATATGTTTGCAGGCACGCTAGTAACTGCTCACTTAGTTTTTGCTTTTGCTCAATAGAACGCCCAGCCATAATATGTACTGCAATATGTATAAACCCTTCTTTACCTACACCTAATTGGTAATGTTGATACGCAATAGCACGAGTTTTTATTGTTTCTAAATCAAATAAGCCACTTTCAAATGTTGTTGTGTGGATTTTTTCCACTAGAACCTGAGGTAATAAAGGCAGATCTTCTGAGTGTTCAATAATAATGTGTGGCATTTAGCGTATCCTCTTTAGATTGGTTTGTTTAATTATACCAAACGGGTTTGTACACGCTAACCCTATGGAGCTTAATTTTTAAAAATTTGGTTTAGCATAGTTCAGGCTGTTGTTTTTATGGCAAATATTGATGATTAATACGCTTTATATCAATCTGTGGTGACTTATACGAAGAGTACACCAGCCAGTTTGTACTTGTAATATAAGTTAAGCCTGAGCTGCGGCTAAATGCGCGTTCAGGAAGCCTTATTACATCATGATGACTTTTGGTTGAAAAGTCGTAATAACTTAATCGGTAGTCGCCTTGTTTTACATTAAAATAGTAAATACGCGATATCGCTAAGGTGTCGCCTTCAAAAAAGTACCACGAATTATGATTAGATAAATTAATTTCGCTAACCAGTGGTTGCTCAGTTTGGCTATCAGGGTCTTTGATCCATAACTGATTAGTTGCTTGGTTGGCAAAAATTAAAGCGCCTTGCTGGTTTTCATAAGCGTATAATGTTGGTGAATCTATGGCCTGTTCGAGTTTATTACCATTTAAATCGAAACGATACACGTGCTGATCATCAGAGACTAATACGCTTTTACTGTCTGCAGCCCAGCTCGGTTTGCCATGATCGCTAAAGCCCGTAGGTAATAGTTTGCTGATTTGTTTATTAAAGTCATACAGGTATAACGCATGACCACTAGGGTGCGAGGCAACAAAAGCAATATAATCACCATCAGGCGACCATACTGGGTGGTAAATATTGGCATTGAGATTAGTGAGCTGCTTTCGAGACGTACCGTCTTTATTTGCGGTCCACAATTCCATTGAACCCGACTCATTAGAGGCAAACGCAAGTTTGTTTCTGGCTTTATTGTAATCAGGAAAGCGAGTACTAAAATGGCTCGATAACACTGGGAAAGGAGAGCTTGCAACCGCATTATTAACCTCTAAACGCATTAAAGCTGAGTCTATATTCCACTGATGAAAATACAAACTGCCATCACTGGCAAATTCTGGGTAGCTTAAGCCATCTATGCGGGCATTGATCATTTGTTGTGTTTTAAGGTTGTAAAAGTACCCTTGGCGTTTACCTTTTTTCACACCAGAAAAAACGAGTTGCGCCTTAGAGGGATGCCAATCAATGCCTCTCATATCAATAAACCCAGTAGTTAACTGCTTTGCATTGCCTGTTTTTATATCGATTAAAAATAATTCTTCAAACCCCGTTGGTAAGTTACGAGAGACTACAAGTTGAGTTGCATCTGGGGAGAATACAACCGACTCATCGGTATATTGGCATGCTGAAATACAAGGTATTTGAGTAACTGTGTATGACGATGAGGTTAAATCAACAAGGTTAAGTTGAGTTAGGCTATTATTTTCATCATCTTCACTAATATAAACCAGTTGTGTGCCCACGGCATTTATGTCTATATCGGTACTCGCTTTGCTGCCGCACAGCCCTAAAACAGTGGTATTTCCCGAGGCAATATTTTGCTGAATGACTTCACAACCTTGAGCAGCTATACGGCGGTAATAATAAATAAACGTTAAATCAGGACTAAATACCGCTCGCCCTTCAATAAATGGCGTGTCGGTAAGTGCGATGGCAGCTTGTTCGGGTAAATGTAAATCGCGTAAGTATAAATTAGCTTTGTGACCAGGGCGGCGCCAAGAGTATGCTAAAAAGTGACTGTCGCTGGATATAGCGGGGAACAGCTCTCGCCCTGGGCTGGTAGTAATGGTTTCAACATGATCGTATAAGCGCTCTGCTTGTTGCGATAGCGCAAGTGGCTTATTTTCATCGCTAAAAGCGTTATAACCCCAGACACCAGCGAATAACAAGGCCACGATAGCCATGGCTACAGCGAAAATATATTTAGGCCGAGTAGGGGATGTACTATTAATACTTTTCTGCGCGTTTGGCATTATTGGTTTTTGCACTAAGCGATAACCTGTTTTACGCAGTGTTTCTATGTAGGTGTTGTCGGGGTCAAGCTCTTTAAAGCTTTTACGAAGGTGCCATATGGCATTAGTGAGTGCTTTTTCACCCACATATTGATTACCATCCCATACGTTTTCGATTAGTTGTTCGCGACTCACCGCATTTGGATAACACGTTACTAAGTAGGTCAGCAGTTCTATAAATTTAGGTTGTAAAATACAGGCTTTATCAGCACAAAACAGCTTATTTTCAAACGCCGATATTTGGCAATTTCCAATTGAAAATGGCTGTTGAGTATTCATAGTATGTGTATTTAAACCTCTTCCTAGTATGAGTTATTAGCGATGTTTACACGTGTTGTTTAATGCAAAGTAACACGATAATTAGTTAATATTCAATTTTACACCATTCTAACACAATAAATATAAGTTCATGATTATAAATAAATAGATATTAAATAGATGTAAAATAGGGATATAAACGAGACACCTCTCATTGTGCTTTTATTCACGATTACTTACAACCTGTTATTAGTAAAACAAACCAATTAGTACAAAACAGATTTAATAACTAAAAAGTTAATAAAAAAGCGATTTGTACTAATGGGCTAATAAAAAATGAGGGAAGTCTGTGAGTAAAATATCAACCAAAAAATGTGCGTTAGCACTGGCTATAACAGCAAGCTTATCTGGGCATGCAATAGCAAATGACGAGGCAATTGATCGTCAATCAACTGCTAAGGCAAGCGAAGAAGTGGTACAAGAAGTACCAGAGAAAATAACAGTAACAGGCTCGCGTTTAAAGCGTGATAGTTTTTCAGTTACGACTCCGCTGGTTACCATGGACAGAGCATCAATTCAGGATACAGGCTTAGGCAATCTTTCAGATGTATTAATCGATAATATGCCTGCACTGAGCCAAAGTATTGGTAACACAACCAGCCAATCAAGCATTTCGGGAACTGGTTTATCAACAGTCCAACTTCGTGACTTAGGCGCTAATAGAACGCTGACATTGATTGATGGCCGCCGTGTTGTCTCTAATAGTTACGGTGGTAATTATGTCAGTTTAAATACCATTCCTAGTGGCATGGTAGAACGTGTTGAAATTATTAGTGGTGGTGCGTCGGCCACTTATGGTGCCGATGCGGTTGCTGGTGTAGTTAATATTATTACCCAGTCAAAAAAAGAAGGTTTTGAATTTCAAGCCCGTGGCGGTGAAACAACAGATGGTGGCGGTCGCGAGTTTACGCTTGATTTAAACTACGGAACGTCATTTGCTGATGATCGTGGTTATGTATTTGTTAGCTCAAACTGGGATCGTGATTTTGGTATGACCTTTTACGATCGCGACCGAGCGCAAATAGAAGCGGCGCATCGTTTTGATGATGAGCTGATGTGTAATCAAATGTACACTGCTGATGGCTATCAGTGTATGAGCGGTATTACACAAGCTGATTGGGCAAGCAAAAGCGATGGCACCTTAGGTGGCGTATTTTTAGAAAACAACCGAAACGATACGCAATTTTGGTATGACGGCCAAACGCTACGTGATGATTGGAAAGGCAATGAAGAGATATACGGTATCAACTCACAGCAGTACGTTATGCTTGATGTACCTAGTGATAACTTTTCGACCGCAATAAAAGTCGATTATGATGTAACAGACGACATCATGAGTTATTTCCAAATTCAATACAGTAAGAGTGGCTCGTTCAACGATAAGTCACCAGAAGATGAATACGAAGGGGCTTACGTACCTCGCTACGACCCAGTGACTGGCGATCCTATCGATGATATTGCGCCAGGTTATATTCCTATTGATAACCCATATGTGCCACAAGAAATTATTGACAGTAACCCATACAAAGACCGTATTTATTGGGATCGTCGTTTTGGTGAAGTAGGTAATATCAGCACTGACAACGACCGTACGACTATTCGTACCTGGGCTGGCCTGCAAGGTATGATGTTTGATGATACATGGGATTGGGATATTTCTGCCGGATATGGTCAATTTAAACAGCATCAAATCCGCAGTAACGAGTTAAACACGGTACGTGTTAACCAAGCCCTGCAAGCTGAAAAGCTAGCCGATGGCACTATTCAATGTAAAGACGCCGAAGCGCGAGCGAAAGGATGTGTCCCGCTTAATTTATTTGGTGAAGGGTCTATTACCCCTGAAATGGCTGACTGGATCCGTACAAATCCAATTATTGATACTGAGATTCAACAGTACACGGTAATGGGTTATATCACCGGTGACTTATATGAATTGCCAGCAGGTAATGTGTCTGCAGTATTTGGTGCAGAGTATCGTAAAGACTCGCAAAGCTTAGATACCAGCGATGATATGAAAGCGGGCGGTATTACGTTTAACGTTGTGCCTTCTTTTTATGGTGAAGTAGAAGTATATGAGGCGTTTGCAGAGCTTGCAGTGCCACTACTTAAAGATGTGCCATTTGCTAAAAGCTTATCGGCAGAAACATCGTTGCGTTTAGCAAATTACAGTATTGATAATATCAGCACCGTAGCCAGTTATAAGTTAGGATTATTGTGGCAGCCAATTGACGGGTACATGCTACGTGCTAACTATGCGCGTGCACAGCGTGCCCCAACTATTACAGAGCTATTGTCACCCCCTCGTGGCGATTTTGATTCATTTGATGATATTTGTGATGGCTTAACTGCAACATCAACAAACCCAGGGCACGATAACTGCCGTTTAGAGCCAACCTTGGCACAAAAGCTGGCTGATGATCCTGACTTTGAATTTGAAAGTGAAGACAATAACTATTCACCAAATACGGGTAATCCAAACTTAAAAGAAGAAACAGCCGATACCTATACCTTTGGTATTACTGTTTCACCTGAGTTTTTAGATGGCTTTAACTTAGCGGTTGATTATTACGACATTGCCATTGTTGATGCAATTGATGAGATAAGTAACGAAAACATCATGCGTGAATGTTATGACTCAGAGGCTGCGTGGGGTAGTGATAACGAATATTGTAACGATATTACCCGTAACGACGAAGGTAACATTGTAAAAATACTACAGCGTGAATATAACTTAGATGAGTTAACAGCGCGCGGTTACGATGTAGTTGCAACTTACAAATATGACATAGGCAGCTATGGTAACCTGTCATTTAAGCTTGATTACAATCATATTATTGAAAACTCGCAAACCTATGAAGGGTTAGATGGTTCTAGTGTGACTTCTCAGTATGCAGGTTATGGTCGTTCAAAAGATAAAGCCGCTATGTCGATTGTATGGAAAATGGATGACTTACGTATCCGCTGGCGTACAAATTACGTAGGTGCTTTTAAAGCAAGCCAAGAAGATGAGAAAGATTACCTTGAATATGTTGCTGCAAATGATGAACGCTGTGCTACGGGCGATGCCGGTTGTATTGCTAACCCTGAGCCACTGGCATATCAAAACTATGGCTCATTTTTAAAGCATAGTTTATCAGCGTCTTACACTATGGCACTGACAGATAAGAGTGACTTACGTGTATTTGGTGGGATTAATAATGTATTTGACGACAAAGGGGCATTTTATCCAAGTGGCCGAGGTAACTTTTATAGTGGCTACGGCGGCGGTGCCGGTCGTTATGTTTATCTAGGTGCACAATATAGCTTTTAATTATTTTTAGCTGTATTTGTTTGCAAAGGCACTCCTTCGGGCGTGCCTTTTTTATTGCTTATAAAATTTGTTTTATCGCAGTGAAAGCGTTTAGTATAAGGCATAACTTAATTTTATTATGAACGAAGGACTTGCTATGAAGTATCTCAAAATGGGTAGTCTAATTGCGTGTTTAGCAGGGCTTACAGGGTGTTCTGATGATGTTGCTTCAGTGAGTTTAGGGCTGTTTACCACTAAAGATGTGGTGGTTAACTCACAGCAAGACCCGCTTGTTACAGGGGTTACTTGTCATATTAGTCACATTGAGGCTAATTTAGATTTTTCAGATCCCTCAGATATGTCGATTGCTTGTCGTCAAACAGGGCCAATTACCGCAGACCAATTACAGTCTATTGACCGTAGTAAGTCGGGTGAAGTCGTGTTTAAATCATCTAAGAGTATTTTGTTTAAGTCGTTAAAGGTTCGTCGCATTTATGATGCTAAAACCCATACGTTATTGTATTTATCGTACTCAACGAAAGAATCTACGGGCAGTCATCATCACGCGCTTTCTACGGTGCCTTTATACAATACACAAGCATGGCAATGGGCACAGGGGCAAGAATAGTTTATGTTAACCCTATTTAAATCAAAGCCCTTATTGGCAGAACAAGAAAAACAGTGGCTAGTTGATACCTTTATTTGGGCTGCAGAAAACTTTGACCTGAATTTTTTTACTAAGCATAGCCAAATTATTTTACCAACGGTCGAGTTTTTTCCTGATTCGGTTTCAAGCATTGAAGAAATGGCCAGTAAAGTGTTTGCGCGTGTTAAACATTATGCTGGTATGAGTGAATGGCCGATAACACTTGTTGCACCACAACAATTACAACCTCAGGTGTTTCCACATTTTGAATTTAGTGAGCATCTACGTGGTGAGCACTGCCATTTAATGGTGCCACCAAGCCATGCAATTAATGTGTCGTTTAATCCAAATCAAATCAATCAGCCACAAGATTTAGTAGCTAGCTTTGCAGGTACTCTTGCTACCATTTTAATTCATCATGTAGGCGTATTACCCCCAGGTGGTAAAGCGTACTTACCTCAAGCAACAGATGCTTTAGCGTGCTTTTTAGGTTTTGGGGTGATGATGAGCAATACTGTGTACCAGTTTAAGGGTGGTTGTGGCTCATGTTACAACCCATATGCCAATCGCGAAGCCACGCTCAGTGAAACCCATACTGTATTTATGCATGCTTTAGTAAGCTATTTTAAGCAAGATAAACACTCTAAAAAACATTTAAAACCGCATTTACGAGGACAGTTTAAAAAAGCGCAAAAAGAAATAAAAACGCTGGTTAACCAATCGGCTAACCCATTATTATTGGCTTTTGCGCCAGAGCAAGCCAGTTAACCATGGCCTATATTGATGAGTTTTTATTAATTGCCATTGCTCACTTTTTTGCAGTGGCCAGCCCCGGGCCTGATTTTGCTGTGGTACTTAAGCAAAGCGTACAATATGGAAGGCATAATGCGCTGTGTACCAGTGCAGGTGTAGGCGCAGCTATTTTGTTACACATAGCTTATTGCGTGTTGGGAGTCGCGCTGGTTTTAACTCAATCGCCTTCGTTGTTTATGGCACTTAAATATATAGCCGGTGCTTATTTAGCGTATTTAGGTGTGCAGGCGCTGCGCGCTGCCAAACCTTCAAATACCGCCAATAATGAGCAGATAAAACCCAGTCTTGCCGCTGAGTCATCATGGCATGCGTTTCGCCGTGGTTTTTTTACCAACGCATTAAACCCTAAGGCTACACTATTTTTTATGTCGCTGTTTACCTTAGTGATTAGTCCAACCACACCGGTAATAGTGCAAGTGGGGTATGGTGTTTATATGGCGCTTGCTACTTGGGCTTGGTTTTCTATTTTGTCGCTATTGTTATCAAAAGCACGGGTGCGTAACTTTTTTCAACAAAGTGGTTATTGGTTCGATCGCGGCATTGGCATTATTTTAATCGCACTGGCTGTGCGAGTTGTTATATAAAAAGGAATAGTATGGCGTTATATAATTTTTCGTTTGGCTCCAATATGTCATCTAATCGTTTATTGGCACGTTTACCTAATGCAAAACGTATGGGTACGGCGCTTTTAAAAGGTTATAAGTTAACCTTTAATATGGCCTTTGCTGATGGTTCAGGTAAATGCACTATTGTACCCACCAATGAACCCGATGCTCTGGTATATGGGGTGGCGTATCAGCTTAATGAGGCCGAAAAAGAGATCTTAGATAAAATTGAAGGCCCTAATTACGACTGTGTTGATTTAACCGTGAGCCTTTTAGATGACGATGACATTAATGTGCACTGTTACATAGCAAACACACATGACGACACACTGCTACCTTATGATTGGTACGTGCAGCATGTATACCGCGGCGCACTTGAGGCGGGCGTACCCGAACACTACAGTCAACGCATTTTAGCTTACCCGAGTAAGCAAGATACTAATAAAGCGCGCGCCGAAATAGAATTTGCGGTTCATCGAGACTAAACAAAAATAATAACCTAAGGTAACACTATGAAACTCACAAAATTGGCTGCAGCCGCATTGCTTGCAGGCTGGGCATTTACAAGTTCTGCAGCGGTTGATACCGATAAAATAGCAGAGGTGATCAATACCTCAATGGCACGGTTTAATGTACCCGGAATGGCCGTTGCTATTGTTGAAAATGACAAAGTAGTATTTGCTAAAGGCTTTGGTGTTGCCAACCTCAATACTAATAGCAAGGTGAATAAAGACACTTTATTTGGCATTGCTTCAAATACCAAGGCATTTACCAGTGCAGCACTGGCTAAGCTGGTGGATGAAGGCAAATTAAGCTGGGATGATCGCGTAATTGATCACCTACCCGAATTTAGATTGCATGACCCATACGTTACTCGTGAAATGCGCATACGCGATTTGCTAAGCCATCGCAGTGGGTTAGGGCTTGGTCAAGGCGATTTAATGATTTGGCCAAGTACAGATAAATCGGTAGCCGATATTTTATCTGGGCTGAAATATTTAAAACCTACGAGCAGTTTTCGTAGCCAATATGCTTACAACAACCTAATGTTTGTTACCGCTGGTGAAGTTGTTGCGCGTATATCGGGGATGAGCTGGAACGACTACATTGAAAAAAATATTTTACAGCCGCTCAATATGAGCAACTCACGGGCTGGCTTTTCGCGTATCGCTAAAAATAACAAAAACTGGGCAATTGGGCATATCCCAATGGACGGTAAATTACATCCCTTTTTTGTTAATTACCTTGAAGATTTTAGAGGGGCAGGAGCCATTGCATCAAGCGTAAATGATATGAGCCAATGGCTACGTACTCAACTTGCTGGTGGTAAAATGCCTAATGGCGAGCAGCTGTTTAGCGAAAAACAACAAGCACAAATGTGGCACCCACATATTACCTCACTGGCATCTAAAAGTGCTTATGAAGCGTACCATCAGCAATTTAGAGGTTATGGGTTAGGTTGGAGTATAGAAGATTACCATGGCGTTAAGAAGCTGGCACATGGTGGTGGTATTTTAGGTATGGTATCGCAGGTTACTCTTTTGCCAGAGAAAAACGTGGGGATTGTGATATTAAGCAACCAACAAGCGTTTTCTGCGTTATCGGCGGTGACCCATGAGGTACTTGAAGATGTACTAGAGCTTGAAGATAAAGACTGGGTTGAAGATTTAGCTAAAAAGCATTTTGCAGGTAAAGAAAAAGCTTATGCTAACGCGGCTCCATCAGTACCAACAGATATTCAGCCAGCATTACCAGCGATTAATTACACCGGTACGTTGCATGATGATTGGTATGGCGATGTCATTATAGAAGATCTAGCTGGTAAATTACGCATTGATTTTACCCACACAAAGCGCCTTAAAGGTGAACTGGAGCATTACACTGGCAATACCTTTATCGTTAAGTGGGATGAAAAACTATTAGAAGCAGATGCCTTCATTCGTTTTTCTATGAGTGCAGATAACCGCGTAGAATCAGCGAAAATGAATGCAGTTTCAACGCAGGTGACCGATTTTAGCTTTGATTTTAGAAATCTCGACTTAAAAGCTAAATAACCTGAACCTTGGTTATATAGTCGTTTAGTATCAACCAAAGTCGCAAAGCCACCCTCAGGTGGCTTTGTTATACTTGTCAAGCAACTTATCTTTGGAGTTAGCTATGCGCACTGCGATTATTTCTCACCCCCACTGTCGTAAACATAAAATGATTGACGATCATCCAGAGTGCCCTGAGCGTTTGGATGCCATTAACGACCGTTTACTTGCAAGTGGACTGGATGTCGCTATTGAGCAAAAACAAGCGCCTAAGGCCTCGCGTGAGCACTATTTATTAGCGCATAGTGAGCAACACATTAAGCATGTAGAAAGTATGATCCCAATCGAAGGGCTTAGCGATTTGGACGGCGATACCTGGTTGTGCCCCGATTCACTGAAAGCCATTGAGCGTGCAGTAGGAGCTGGGTTACTCGCTGTTGATGAGATTTTAGAGGGTAAATTGGATGCCGCGTTTTGCTCAGTGCGCCCGCCAGGGCATCACGCTAATCGCGACAGCTCTTCTGGTTTTTGTGTGTTTAACAACCTTGCGATTGCGGTTAAATATGCACAAAGCAAAGGGGTGAAACGCATTGCCATTATCGATTTTGATGTGCACCATGGCAATGGCACGCAAGATATTTTTATGGATGATGAAAATGTGTTGCTGTGCTCGTTATTTCAATATCCATTTTATCCAAATACCGCCATTAAAAATAACGCCACACTGGTAAATTCACCTTTGCCTATAGCTAGTGATGGTACTGATTTAAAAGCGCTTTATGAGCAGCAGTGGTTGCCAAAATTAACAGAATTTAAGCCTGAGCTACTTTTTATAAGCGCAGGGTTTGATGCGCACCTTGAAGATGATATGGCCAGTTTAAAGTTTGTTGAAAGTGATTATATATGGCTTACTGAGCAATTAGCGCAATTTAGCCAACAACATGATTGCTTAGGTATTATCTCTTATTTAGAGGGAGGATACTCACTGTCAGCCCTCGGGCGCAGCGCAATTGCACACGTTAAAGCCTTAGTTGATTTCGGCGAGTAACCTAAATGCCTGTTCAGGAGTAAGCTGCTCTATTTTACTGAGACAACATTGTCCTTCTTTTGCTAAATATTCTTTTACCAATTGGGCTAATTGTATTGCACTGAGTGCCTTATGTGCATCACCATTTAAACCTTGATAGCCACTTACCTTATCTAAAATAACCACGTTTTGCTGCTCATTCACGTCCAGAGTATAAATAAAGTCATGTAACTCATCGGCATACTCTAATAGCTCAATCTCATTATTATAAATAATAATTAATGGGTAACTGATGCTCATATATTGTCCTAAATCAAATTGTCATTTACTGAATAATTTATAATCGTGCATTGGTTTAATTTTGGAAGTAGAAGCAATGCCTCACACTAGCCGCTATCAAAAAGTATGCGATGTTTTTACCAATAAGGTGATCGCTTGCACTAAGGATACCCCTTTAATTGAAGCGGTGAAACTAATGCGTGCGCACAATGTTAGCGCTATTTTTGTTAAATATCAGCAGCAAATAGTGGGGGTATGGACTGAAACAGATTGCTTAACGCTTAACTTTTCTGATCAGACACTAAGACAGGTAATGATTGAGAATGTGATGTCGAGCCCAGTATTAAGTGTACCCAGCCAGCAATTATTAACCGATACCGCCATGGTATTTAATAAGCACGGGGTTAAGCATTTACTAGTAACCGATGCCAACGATAACCCAAGTGGGGTGATCAGTATTACTGATATTGTGAGTAATCAAGGATTAGAGCATTACCTGCAATTTAGACCGATAAACGATCAGTATAATAAAAAAATAAGAGTCGTCCCCAGTTCATTAGCAATTAATGACGCGGTTAACTTAATGCGCGAATACGCTGAAAAAGTGATTTTAGTCTTTAATGAAGATGAAAATGTCCATGGCATTATTACCCAACGTGATTTACTAAAGCTCATCACCGAGCAGCATAACCATCTTGTTTGTTGGGATTTAGCGAGCCGTCCTCTTTATAAAATAAGCCCTCAAGACAGCCTTTTTGATGCTTACAGGTTAATGTCTGAAAGTAATATTCGGCATTTAGTGGTAAGCGAAAATAATCAAATTAATGGTGTATTGTCGCTTGAAAACCTAATTAATGAAATTGAAACCGCTTATTGTTGTGAGCTTGAAAAGGTACTTCAGCAGCGTGATATTGCACTGCAGCACTCACAGCGTAATTTATTTTTAGCCAATAAAATTATCGACTCCTCTCTAGATGGCATCATGATCACCGACTCGAATGGGGTGATTATGCAAGTAAATCCTGCATTTACCCATTTAACCGGTTACAAAGAATATGAGGTGATAGGTAAGCGGCCAAATATGTTGAGTTCAGGGCGTCATGATAAAAACTTTTACATAAAAATGTGGGATTCACTGACCAAAACAGGGGTATGGCAGGGGGAAATTCATAATCGTAAAAAATCTGGCGATATTTATATTGAATGGCTCAGTATTATAGAGATAAAAGAGCCAAGTCATAGTGATGTGATTTATGCCGCTATTTTTAGTGACATAACAGAGCGAAAAAATGCAGAAGAAAAAGTGGTGCAGCTCGCGTATTTTGATGAGCTAACTGGCTTACCTAACCGGCGCTTATTTAACGATAGACTCTCTATGGCACTGGCCGCAGCTCACAGAGATAAACAAATGTTGGCGGTAATGTTTATTGACCTAGACCGTTTTAAAGAGGTAAACGACAGCTTAGGCCATAACGCCGGTGATACCTTATTAAAATTAGTCTCTGAGCGCATTATTAACACTCTTAATGAGGGAGATACACTGGCGCGATTAGGGGGTGATGAGTTTATTGTATTGTGTGAGGTTGAAAACGTAGCAGCTGTTATCAGGCTTGCAGAAGGGATTTTAAATCACTTAAATACCCCCTTCAAATTGGAAGGATTTGAAGTGGGTGTTACCGCCTCTATAGGGGCTGCCGTTTATCCAGATGATGGCTTAGACAGTGAAACATTATTAAAGCATGCTGATATTGCCATGTATCGCTCAAAAGATGTAGGGCGTAATTCGTTTCAGTTGTTTCAACCCTCAATGAATGCACGCTCTCTAGAGCGCTTAGCGATGATGAGCCGTTTTCAACATGCACTAGAACATGATGAGTTTGAGCTTTATTTTCAGCCTAAAAAGTGTTTAAAAACAAGGGCGATTATGGGGGCTGAAGCATTACTGCGTTGGCATGACCCTGATTTAGGCACTATTTCACCAGCGCAGTTTATTCCACTCGCTGAAGAGTTAGGTTTAGTTGTACGTCTCGATTTATGGGTTATTAACCAAGCCGGTAAAGAGTTAACTCTTTGGCAAGCAAAAGGAATGAACCCTGGGCGTTTAGCAATTAATGTATCTGCTTGCCACCTAAGCCAAGGTAAGTTGGCTGATAATATTAAAGCGATGCTAACTCACTATCAATTACCAGGTAATTTACTTGAAATAGAGCTGACCGAAAGTAGCTTTATAGGCTCTTTTTCACAGGCAAAAGAACAATTACAACAGCTTAAAACGCTAGGTGTGCATATTGCGCTTGATGACTTTGGCACGGGGTATTCGGCGTTAAGCTATTTAACAAAATTGCCCTTTAACTCATTAAAAATTGATGCCAGTTTTATTGCGAAAATTCCTGATGAATACGGCAATAGCCAAATTGTTACGGCGATTATAGCCATGGCGACAAGTTTAGGATTGGATGTGGTTGCTGAGGGAGTTGAGCATGCCTCGCAAGAGGCACACTTAGCAACAATAGGCTGCAATGTTATTCAGGGTTACCATTATTGCTATCCATTAACACGACAGCAATGGATAGCATTTTATAACCAAGCAGCAAATGGTTATTCTGAGTCTACACTCACTTCATAAGAGGTGAATTTTCGAATATTAATCACACCACTATCAAAAATTAAGTACTGACCTTTTATACCTTGTAAAACGCCGCTAACAACGGGGTTTTTGTCAAAGTTAAACGAGCTAATTTTGCTTGGGTATTCACTGACTGGAAAATCAAGGTTTACTACGTCTTCATCAAGTTCTTCAATGGCGGTTGCGCCAAACAACTCACTCAGCTCTGTGAGCTTTTCGCTTATTTGTGGAATAAGTTCAGCGGCCGCTGCTTTTAAATCAAGCGCGTCGTTTTGTCCTTTTAGCATATTACGCCAATTGGTTTTATCAGCAATAAACTGTGCCAGTGCCACTTCAACTAAGCCCGATTGCAAACGAGTCTGCACTTTAAAAATGGGTAAGGCTTGGGTTGCCCCTTGGTCAATCCAACGGGTAGGGATTTGTGTATGGCGAGTAATTCCCACTTTTAATCCTGAGGTATTTGCTAGGTATACATAATGCGGGATCATGCAATTTTCTTCGCCCCACTCTGGCTCGCGGCAGGTGCCTTGGTCGTAATGGCAGGTTTCCGGTTTCATGATACACATATCGCAACTAGCAAGTTTGCGCATACATACAAAGCAATGTCCTTGAGAGTAGCTCTTTTTGGTTTTTTTACCACAGTTAGAGCACAAAATTGTGCCACTAAAAGTAAGGGTCAGCTGTTTGCCAATTAAGGCATTTAAATCAACCAGCTGCTCACCCACAGGTAGATGATATTGAACTGGCTCTGTTAAGCTCGACTTTAATTTACGCAGTGTACCTTGCATCTTTTCTTGGCCCCAAAGATGTTAAAAAGGGGAGTTTAACATTTTTAGGCTGTATTGGCTTTTTAAGAAGTCTAAATAATTATCATAAGAGAGTGCTTTGGCATATAAGTAGCCTTGGGTACGATCGGCTCTCATGGCTGTAAGTAGTTGATGAACCTCTTGAGTCTCTACGCCCTCAATCGTAATCGTTAGGCCCAGATTATGTGCCATATCTATGGCTGTTTGTACAATAACCTGATGTGCACGGTTATCAGTTAAATCAAACACGAACGACTTATCTACTTTAAGTTCGCTAAAGTGATAGTTAACTAAGTAGCTAAGCGATGAATAACCCGTACCAAAGTCATCTAGTACTACTTTAACGCCTAAAGTGGCCAGTTCATCCACTAAGGTGACTAACGCATCTTGGTTTTCGACAAAAGCAGATTCAGTCAGCTCAAACTTTAATAAATGAGGTGCGACCTGATACTTAATTAAAATATTCTCTACTTTTTCGGTCAAATTAGTAATGGCTAGATTTTTTGCACTTAAATTAATACTAATACTATGATTTTTGATGCCATCGTTTGCCAGCTTTGCAATGTCTTTACAGGCTTGCTCAATAACCCAAAGGGTTAGCTCATTAATAATACCGGTGTGCTCAGCGAGCATAATCAGCTTTTCTATCGAAATATTTTTAAATTCCGCGTTAGGCCAACGTAATAGTGCTTCAGCGCCATTGATACTGCACTCTTTTAAGCTAATTTGTGGTTGATAATAAAGCGCAAGCTGATCCTCTCTTATGGCTTGCTGTAGCTTGGCAGCAAGTGATACGTCCATTGCTAGGTTATTATTAGCAGATGATGAGCTGACCTTAGTTAGGCTATGTTTAGCATCGTGTAATGCTAAATAGCCTCGCTTTAACCAAAACTCAAAGTCATCACGTTTACCATAACCACTAATGCCAACACTGTAATTAAGTTGTAGGTCTAGACCTTTAATTTGATACGTTTTTGGTAATTTATTTAAAATCTGTTTCAATAACTCTTCAAGTGTATGCTGACTCTGATTTTTAGTGGAAATACAGGCAAATACGCCACTGCCTAAATCAGCAATTTTAGCAGGCTGATTAATGCCACTGTTGAGCTGAGAGAACTCTCGTTCAAAGCTCAATTGGCGTTCTAACTCCTGAGCAACATGTTTAATGAGCTCATACCCTTGCGAAGGGGTAATAATGGTATTTAGAGAATTAAAGTGACGTATTTTCACTAAACATAAAGTGGTAGAGCGCTGTTGTGCTTTGAGTGCCATAAAGGCATATTTTAACTTGGCACTATTGAGTAGCTTGGTTTGCTGAGTATGTGTTGCATGGTACAGCGCTTGCTCACGCTGATAACGAATCCGATCAGCGAGTGCCATTGCCATTAAGACAATTTCACACAAAATGGCAATCAAAAATGCATGGCGTATTGAAAAACTATAGGAAATAACGCCTGTCAGTTCTAAGGGTTGTATCGCAGCGCCAATGATCAGTGGCACCCACGAAAACACGTAAAACTTAGCCCAGCGAAAACCACTTCTTAATTTGTTATAAATTAAAATGAAGCAGACGATATAGAGCGATCCTAAAATCACAAAAAATATCGGTGCTGCTATATTTTCAGGAATAAAAAAACTCAATATAGCAAGCACTAGCATTAGCCTTAATAAGCCGATGCTCAATTTATAACGCCAGCAACCATCTTTGTGATAACGCAAAAACAGTGTGCAAAAAGCAAGGGTAAAAAATGCAATGGCGTAATTCGCTACAATTACTTTTTCGTGAATAAATAATTGCCATTGCAGCGGCCATAAATAAAAACCAAATCCCAGAACGGTGCCCATTAATGCAATAGCGCTAATAATGTAGCCAATATAAACCAAATATACGCGGTCTTTAATACCAAAATAAAGTAATAGGTTATACAGTGAAGCCATTAACAGCACGCCAACAAAAATTCCCCAAATGCCCGTTTGAGAGCGCATCAAGTCAACAAATACTGTATGGCGATATAAGTGAATTGGGGTTTTACTGATCCCCACGGTATCTATTTTTATAATGAGGCGTTGCGTAGATTGACCATCAAGCTTAAAACGAATATGGGGTACACTGTATTCAAACAGAGTCAGGCGCGGCTCTTTGTCGCCAAGCTTATAAGTATCGAGTAGCTGGTTGTTATTATTAAGTCGGTATATGGTGAGATGATCCGCCATTGGGTTATCAAAGTGCGCCACTACATCTTCTTGTTGGCTACTTTTATTTTCTAAATCAAGGCGTAACCAATAATTTTGCTGTTTAAAGCTCCAAGGAATATCGCTAAATTCTTGCTGTGTAAACTGCGTTTGTGTACTCATTACTTCTGCGAAGTTTTGTGTCTTGGTTTCATCTATGTAATAAGCATGATCGAGGTAAACAGGGGTGATTTTATCTATAGTATAGCGAGAGGGCATCACAAAGTTTGATGACAATGTGCTGATAATAAAAAAAATAAAAATAAGTATCACGACCGCTATCGCATGATAGCGCAAGGTTTTAAAATCCAATATTAATCTATGCCCTGATTGTTTTTTTATAGTGTAGCAGTAAAAAGCGCAGATAATCTGCGCTTATAAAGCTTAATGAGTAAAACTCAATAATTATTGTTCACGAGCAATTGCACGATAGGCTATATCTGTACGGTATTCCATGCCGTCCCAGCTGATTTCATCAACCAGTTTATAGGCACGTTGTTGCGCTTCGGTAACGGTATTACCTAGTGCCGTTGCACATAATACTCTACCACCGGCAGTTACTACGTTATCGCCATCTTGCTTAGTCCCTGCGTGAAAAACTTTTTCGCCTTCAGGGTAAGTTACTTTCAGGCCACTAATCGCATCGCCTTTCGGGTAGCTATCTGGGTAGCCTTTGGCAGCTAAAACAACACCTACAGCAGCGCGTGAATCAAACTCAATGGTAGTTTTATCAAGCTCTACACGGTTAGCAGCTTCAATCAGCTCAACTAAATCTGATTGCAAACGTAGCATCATAGGTTGTGTTTCAGGGTCGCCAAAACGACAGTTATATTCAATTACTTTTGGTGTGCCGGTGTCATCTATCATTAAGCCTGCATATAAAAAGCCAGTGTACGGGTGGCCTTCGCTAGCCATACCTTCTACCGTAGGGTAAATCACTTCATTCATAATGCGTTGATGAATTTCATCAGTCACTACCGGTGCCGGAGAATAAGCGCCCATACCGCCAGTATTTGGGCCAGCATCGCCATTGTAAGCACGTTTATGATCTTGGCTAGTTGCAAATGGCAGTACGTTTTCACCATCAACCATTACGATAAACGACGCTTCTTCACCTTCTAAAAACTCTTCGATGACAACGCGGCTGCCAGCTTCACCAAAGGCATTACCCGCAAGCATATCGCGAATGGCTTCTTCTGCATCGCGTTCATCCATAGCTACAATCACGCCTTTACCTGCCGCTAAACCATCGGCTTTTATAACAATCGGTGCGCCTTTCTCTTTTAAATAGGCAAGCGCAGGGTCGATTTGTTCAAACGTTTGGTAATCAGCGGTTGGGATAGCATGACGTGCTAAAAAGTCTTTAGTGAACGATTTAGACCCTTCAAGCTGCGCTGCACCTGCTGTTGGGCCAAAAATAGCTAAGCCGTGTTCACGAAACTTATCAACAACACCTAATACTAGCGGCACTTCTGGACCAACAATGGTTAGCTCAACATTATTTTGTTGTGCAAAGCTAAGTAGCCCATCAAGATCTTCAACATTAATTGCTACGTTCTCAAGTTTTGGCTCAAGGGCTGTGCCCGCATTACCTGGAGCAACATAAACAGTGTTTACTTTTGTATTTTGAGCGGCCTTAAACGCAAGTGCGTGTTCGCGGCCGCCGCTGCCAATGACTAATACATTCATGGCGAATATCCTATTTAAAGCGGTTTTTTAAATTTCAGCGTCATACGATCGCTTTCACCTATGGCTTTATATTTAGCGGCATCTTGCTCGCCAAGTCTAAGGCTAGGTGGAAGGGTCCATACCCCTTTAGGGTGATCGGCTGTATCAAGAGGGTTTGCATTAATATCGCTTTTTGCTTCAAGTTCAAAACCTGCTTGTTCAGCAAGTGCAATAACCACACTTTGCTTCATATAACCTGATGACTTTTGCATTTCATCGGCTTGCTCTTCGGGTAGACGATGTTCAACTACACCTAAAGTGCCGCCAGGTTTAAGTGCTGTATAAAAAGACTTAAATGCATTGCTTGCAGCTTCTTTATCTTTACTCATGTACCAGTTATGGACATTACGAAAAGTAAGTACCATATCGGCGCTACTCGCAGGGGCAATATCTAAATGAGTAGAAGGAGCAAACTCAGTGAGTTTAACGTTACTAAAACGAGCGTCTTCAGCAATTTTAGCTTTAAAGCCAGCTAAAGAGCGCTGATAGTAACCTACCGATGAATCAGCAGGAAAATGCGCAGCATAATAGGTGCCTTGCTCTTTTAATGCCGGCGCTAAAATTTCACTGTACCAACCACCGCCTGGGGCAATTTCTACCACAGTCATTGTTGGTTTAAAGCCAAAAAATTCCAGTGTTTCTACAGGATTGCGGTATTGATCGCGCTCACTGCTACGCTCGCTTGCTTTAACTGCATTTGTTAATGCTGAGTCGTGGCCATGGTTGTGTGCCAATGCCATTGTTGAGCTTAATGACAGCGTGGCAACCAGTAGAGATTTTAGTGCAAATTTCATCGTCTAATCCTTCACATTATAATTGTTAGTCATGGTTATAGAATAAGCAGAATACGTGAATTTGATGCAAACAAAAAGAGCTAACTGAAGTAGTTAGCTCTTTAAGCGATTAATGGCGGAAATGGCGCATACCCGTAAACACCATTGCCATACCGGCTTCATCAGCGGCGGCAATTACTTCTTCATCGCGCATTGAACCACCCGGTTGAATAACCGCGGTAATACCTGCAGCGGCTGCAGCATCAATACCATCACGGAATGGGAAAAATGCATCTGATGCCATTACCGAACCTTTTACTTCAAGGTTTTCATCGGCGGCTTTAATACCGGCAATTTTAGCTGAGTAAACACGGCTCATTTGGCCTGCGCCAACACCAATAGTCATACCGTCGCGGGCATAAACAATGGCGTTTGATTTAACAAATTTAGCCACTTTCCAACAGAACAGTAAGTCTTTAAGTTCTTGCTCAGAAGGCTGGCGCTTAGAAACAACCGTTAAGTCGCCTTGCGTTACCATACCTAAATCACGGTCTTGAATTAGAACGCCGCCATTAACGCGTTTAATGTCATGGCCTGTGCCTTTAGCTGAAAACTCGCCACACTCTAATAAGCGAACATTTTGCTTAGCCGAGACTATTTGAGCCGCTTCTGCACTTACACTTGGTGCGATAATAACTTCAACAAATTGACGTTCAACAATCGCTTGTGCAGTTTTTGCATCAAGTTCTTGGTTAAAAGCAATAATGCCGCCAAACGCTGATGTTGGGTCAGTTTTAAAAGCACGATCGTATGCTTCTAAGATATTGTCGCCAATTGAAACACCACATGGATTAGCATGTTTTACAATAACACACGCAGGTACATCAAATTCTTTAACACATTCAAGTGCGGCATCGGTATCGGCAATATTGTTAAACGATAATGCTTTACCTTGTAGCTGAGACGCTGTCGCCACAGACGCTTCAGTGATGTCGTTTTCAACATAAAACGCGGCATCTTGATGCGAATTTTCACCGTAACGCATATCTTGCTTTTTAGTGAATTGCATATTAATAGTACGTGGGAACTTAGTATCTTCAGCGGCTTCTTCTGTGTAATCAGGAACCATTTTACCGAAGTAGTTAGCAATCATACCGTCGTATTGCGCTGTGTGCTCATAGGCGGCAATAGCTAAATCAAAGCGGGTTTTGTAAGTGGTTGAGCCGTTATTATTTTGCATTTCGCTGATAACACGTTCGTAGTCGCTTGCGTTAACAACAATCGTCACATCTTTGTGATTTTTAGCTGCGGCACGCACCATAGTTGGGCCACCAATATCGATGTTTTCAATAGCATCTTCAAGGCTGCAGTTTTCTTGAGCGACAGTGTTCGCAAAGGGGTATAAGTTAACTACAACGATGTCGATAGCAGCAATGTTGTTATCTGCCATTACGTCTTCATCTTGGCCACGACGAGCAAGGATACCGCCATGAATTTTTGGGTGAAGTGTTTTTACGCGACCATCCATGATCTCAGGGTGACCGGTGTGATCTGATACTTCAGTCACTTTAATAGCATTATCAGCAAGTAGTTTACATGTGCCGCCAGTTGAAAGTATTTCAACACCTTGTGCTTCTAGTGCACGGGCAAATTCAACAATACCGGTTTTGTCTGACACACTCAAAAGTGCGCGACGTATAGGACGATGTGTATCCATTGTAGTTTGATTTCCTCAGTTAATGAGCTAGCTTAGAAGCGCGTATTTTAACTGATTACGACTCAAAAAACGACTTATAACGACCCATAAAGCGTGAGCATTTTGCAATTTCGTTAATAAATTTTACAGATAAAAAAAGCACCCTAAGGTGCTTTCTACTCAAAATACTTTATACCAGTTGTATTGGATTAGTAAGCAATTATAACGACAGACAAATAAGTCAATAACAAGGCAAAAATTTTGCTGTGTAGTTATTCTACATAAAAAATTTTTAACGCAGTTAGGGACTTATTTAGCTCGTTAGAATGATTACGGTTTCAATATAGCTGGTATCAGTTCATACCGTATTTTTTAAGCTTTTTACGTAAAGTACCACGGTTGATACCTAGTAAAATTGCCGCACGAGTTTGGTTACCACGTGTATAAGTCATTACTTCTTCAAGCAATGGCGCTTCTAGCTCAGAAAGAACAAGGTCGTAAACGTCTTGCACATCTTGACCGTTAAGCTGCTTTAAGTAGTGGTGAACAGCTTTTTTTACTGCATCACGCAATGGCTGCGGTTTCTCGTGTGACTGAACATGAGGGTTAGTGATAAATGGAGAAGTCACGTTTTGTTCGAACATTATAAAGTCTCTTTCTTTCTTAGTTAGCTGCTAGTGTTTTAAAGTATTGCTCTAATGCGACGACCTGTGCCTCTGAATTGTCGAGCGCATTAAATACTCGCCTAAACTGACCGTCACTGTCATGGGTTTGCAAATACCAAGATACATGTTTGCGAGCAATTCGTGCTCCCATTGGCTCACCGTAAAACATATGGAGGTTAGTTAAATGCTCCATTAAAATACTGCGCACCTCTGCTATAGCAGGTGGCTGCATATGTTCTCCAGTTCGCAAATAGTGGTCTATCTCCCTAAATATCCAAGGGCGACCTTGGGCGGCTCGACCAATCATGATGGCATCTGCACCCGTATAGTCCAAAACCTGTTTTGCTTTTTCTGGTGATGTAATATCACCATTAGCAACCACAGGTATCGACACTGAACGTTTTATATCCCTAATAGTGGCGTACTCAGCATCACCTTTATACATACATGCGCGCGTGCGCCCATGTACAGCCAGTGATGCAATGCCATAACGCTCAGCTATTCTTGCAATCTCTACACCATTACGGTTGTCCTGATCCCATCCTGTACGGATTTTAAGTGTTACAGGTATATCAACCGCATTAACGACGGCATCAATAATCTCTTCCACGAGTTCTGGAAACTGTAATAAGGCTGAGCCTGCAAGTTTCTTGTTCACTTTTTTTGCTGGGCACCCCATATTGATATCTATGATCTGTGCACCGTTTGCAACATTGAATTGTGCGGCCTGTGCCATAAGCTCAGGGTCTGCTCCTGCAATTTGCACCGCACGTATACCCGACTCACCAGAATGATCCATTCGGTTCATCGACTTTTCGGTTTTCCAAACCTTCGGATTCGACGACAGCATTTCAGACACAGCAAGGCCAGCGCCTAAACGACGACATAGCTGTCTAAATGGTCTGTCTGTTATGCCCGCCATAGGCGCGACAATGACATTATTCTCAAGTTGGTATGAACCGATACGCACGATATTCAATAGGCCTCTTTTCAAGGGGCGCTAAGTTTACGGCTTTTTGCGCAAAAATCAAAGGCTATAAATTGAACAAAAGTGACTTTTTTTTGCTCTTTTCGTATTGACATTTGATAACCGTATGACGAAGCGGTTTATTTGTGTGAATTTTGAACGGTCGTTGTTTTTATAATAAAAAATCTTTATTTTTTATTATGTAAAAAAATAGTAAAGCCTGTTAAATACAGGCTCTAGATACGACTTTTGAGTTAATACTCTAAATTTTTTAAAAACGCACTATTATGCTTTTTTAGTCCCACTGACTCGGGTCCAGTCGCCTTCAATGGCAATTTCATCGAGTTCAATAAAGGGCGCGTATATGTCAGCAACCGATTGTGCTTGTTCTTCTAAAATGCCAGACATGGCAATTTTACCGCCTGGCTTTAATAATCCTAAAATAACACTATGAAGCTCACGCAGTGGTTGCGCTAAAATATTTGCCACTACAATGTCAGCAGTAAACTCAGGCTGGTTTTCTGGAAGGTAAACTTCAAGCTTGTCAGCAACGCCATTACGATTAGCGTTATCTAGGCTTGCTTCTAGCGCTTGTGGGTCTATATCTATCCCAATCATGCGCTCAGCACCTAATTTAATTGCTGCAATGCCTAATATGCCTGAGCCACAGCCAAAATCGACTACCGTTTTACCAGTTAAGTCTTGGCTTTCAAGCCACTTTAAACACAGCGCGGTGGTGGCGTGTGTGCCAGTTCCAAATGCAAGGCCTGGATCGAGTAGTACATTGACTGCGTCAGGGTCTGGAATATCGCGCCAGCTAGGGCAAATCCAGAGTTTTTCGCCAAATTGAATGGGGTGGAAATTATCCATCCATTCACGTTCCCAGTCTTTGTCTTCGAGTTGCTCAATTTTGTAAACTAAATTGTCTTTTAGTTCATCATGGCGCTTTAATAGCGCAACCACGGCGTTCATATCATGATTAGCTTCGAACAGACCAATTACTGTGGTGTCAGCCCAAAAAACGACAGTGCCAATTTTAGGCTCATAAATAGGGGTGTCTTTTGCATCAATAAAGGTGACTGAAGCACTACCAGCTTCCATTAATAGGTCACTTACTGCATCAGCAGTTGCAGCATTGGCATTGATACGGATTTGGATCCAGGCCATGTTTATTTCCTTGAAATAGAAAAAAGGCCGCTACAGCGGCCTTTTAAGTTAACTCATAATGTAACGCTAGATTATTTAGCGTCTAAAAAGCTTTTCAGTAAATCAGAGCGAGAAGGGTGACGTAATTTACGCAGTGCCTTCGCTTCAATTTGACGAATACGCTCACGTGTTACGTCAAATTGTTTACCTACTTCTTCTAACGTGTGGTCGGTATTCATATCAATACCAAAACGCATACGTAATACTTTCGCTTCACGGGCTGTTAAGCCAGCGAGCACATCGTTAGTTGCGCCACGAAGAGACTCCATTGTTGCCGAATCGATAGGCGAATCAATAGTGGTATCTTCGATGAAGTCGCCTAAGTGCGAATCTTCATCATCACCAATTGGTGTTTCCATTGAAATTGGCTCTTTTGCAATCTTAAGTACCTTGCGGATTTTATCCTCAGGCATCATCATGCGTTCAGCTAATTCTTCTGGATTTGGCTCACGACCCATTTCTTGTAACATTTGACGTGAAATACGGTTCAATTTATTGATCGTTTCAATCATATGTACTGGAATACGGATCGTTCTTGCTTGGTCAGCAATAGAGCGCGTAATTGCTTGGCGGATCCACCACGTAGCATAAGTAGAGAACTTATAACCACGACGGTATTCAAACTTATCAACCGCTTTCATCAGACCAATGTTACCTTCTTGAATTAAATCCAAGAACTGTAAGCCACGGTTGGTGTATTTTTTAGCGATTGAAATAACAAGACGTAAGTTCGCTTCTACCATCTCTTTTTTAGCACGGCGCGCTTTCGCTTCACCAATACTCATGCGACGGTTTATATCTTTAATACGTTCAATGCTTAAGCCAGTGCTTTCTTCCATTGAAGAAAGTTTACTAATACAGCGAAGTATTTCCGGCTTCACTTCTTCAAGTTTAGCCGAATGCTTTTCGTTTGCTGCAATTTCAATATCAAGCCATGCTGTATCAGTTTCGTTGTTTGCAAAATGCTTAACAAATGTTTTCTTTGGAAGCTTTGAAACTTGTACTGCATGCTTCATGATAAGACGTTCTTGAACGCGAACTCGGTCCATCATTTCACGCATGTTATTAACCATGCGATCAAATTGTTTAGGCACAAGTTTGAAGGTTCTGAACAACTCACCAATTTCTAAAATAGCGGCTTGAGATTCTGGGTGAGAGCGACCTTTTTTATCGAATGTTTCACGTGCTTTAGTGTATAAATCACGTAAGTTTTCGAAATGGATGCGCGCTTCTTCAGGATCTGGCCCTGTATCTACTTCTTCTTCGTCTTCATCATCGCTGTCATCGTCATCATCGTCGCTGTCATCAAGCTGTTTTTCGCTTAATTCAGAACCAATGTTAGTGGCAGCAATCGGTGGTGCTTCGTCTGCATCAGGATCGAAAAAGCCAGAGATAATGTCACTAAGACGCATCTCTTCTGCTTCAAACTTATCCCACTGTTCAAGTAGGTAAGTGATCGCTTCTGGGTATTCAGCAACCGAAATTTGTACTTGGTTAATGCCTTCTTCAATACGTTTAGCGATAACGATTTCGCCTTCACGGGTAAGAAGCTCAACAGTACCCATTTCACGCATGTACATGCGAACAGGGTCAGTTGTACGGCCAATTTCTTTTTCTACAGTAGCAAGGGCTGCAGCGGCAGCTTCCGCTGCGTCTTCGTCTGTCGTGGTTTCTTGCATCATTAATTCATCAGCATCAGGCGCGTTTTCGCTAACCTTGATACCCATGTCATTAATCATGCTAATGATATCTTCTACTTGATCTGAGTCGATAATATCTTGTGGAAGGTGATCATTAACTTCTGCAAAAGTTAAGTAACCTTGCTCTTTACCTTTTTGAATCAGAAGTTTTAATTGTGACTGAGGAGTTGGATCCATAGAGATTGTTTCTTCCACTCTGATAAGTTGATACAACAGGCGCCATCATGGAGTTTGCTCAAAGGCTAACCAGAATAATGTGACGCAGTGAATAGCACAGTATAACAGCCTAAATCAAATCTGACTAGGGTCTGTTGGTCTTTCAGGATTAAAGTTTATTCAATCCAAGGGTGGTTTAATCGCGGCGTGAGGTTTGTAACCTAGTGGGCTAAGTAAAAACCGAGCAACAAAGAGTAAACCTCCTTTGGGTCGAACCCAAAGGGCAGCGCGTGTTTGGCATTTATGCTGCGTTATCGCCTATTTATGTGGAATAACCACACTACATAGGCTCTGCCTTGTCTAAATACCAAACACACTGCTGTAAACTTAACCTCGAAAGATAAACAGACCCTAACTGTTAGTCGTTTTTAACGCTGTCATTAGCAAATGACATTCTAGTCGTTCATCGCTATTTAAGCCCTGTGTCTTATCTTTTATTAATAGGGTCTCTAGTCGATAATTTAAACACTGATCTTCAATAAATTTAAAAGTATTTTGAAAAACAGTTTCTAAACGCTCTTCATTTATTTGATGTTGCCATGTCGCTAACTTAGTTAGTGGCTCATAGTCATCAGTATCTCTAAATGATTCGAGAATTTGTGCAGTGGTAATGCCATCTTTTTGTAATGCTTGATGTTGCAGGCGCAATAATAAGCCAATACCCGCTATATTCATTTGTGCTAAATCAGGCAAGTAGGGCACGCTTTTCGCCAAATTAGGATGCTGAATTAAAATACCTATCGCTTGGCGCATGGGGGTAATTTTAAATTTGCGTTCAATTGCTTGCTGTTGTTTTGGCGTTTTTAAGTGATTATTAAGTTGCTCACGGGTGCGACCAATTAATCGGCCTAACTGCTCTAGGATATTTTCTTGATAGAACTCACTTGGGATCTTTTCAATTAATGGCAATGCTGCACTAAGTAGCTTAGCTTTACCGGAATCAAGCGTTAAATCAATCTCTTTACTTAGTTTATTAAACAGCACTTTAGTGAAGTCATCGGCGTTTTCAAGGCGCTGCTCAAAAGCCTCTTTACCTTCTTGTTGTACAAGTGAATCAGGGTCTTCACCATCGGGTAAAAATACAAAATGCAGTGCTTTACCATCGTTTAAGTAAGGAAGTGCATTTTCCAGTGCACGCCACGCAGCATCTTTACCTGCACGGTCACCATCGTAGCAACAAATAACTTTGTCAGTGGTTCTAAATAAAGTGTGCATATGCTCGCTAGTTGTCGCTGTGCCAAGGGCTGCTACGGCATATTCAATACCTTGTTCTGCCAGCGCGACTACGTCCATGTAACCTTCTACAATCAGTACATGGTCAAGCTTTTTGTGCGCTTGTTTAGCTTCATAAAGCCCATAGAGTTCAAAGCCCTTATGAAATATGCGCGTCTCCGGAGAGTTTAAATATTTAGGCCCTTGATCCGCTTGCATTACTCGCCCACCAAAAGCAATAACGCGACCGCGTTTATCACGAATAGGGAACATTAAGCGATCACGGAAAAAGTCGAACTGTTTACCTGGGGTTTTCTCTGATGCGAGTTTTAGCTCAACTAATTGCTCTTTTTGTTCTTGGTTTCGCCCGAGTTGTTGGCAGAGGCCTTCCCACTCGCTGGGCGCATAACCCATCATAAACTTTTTTACTGTTGCGCCACTTAAGCCGCGACCTTTAACGTAATCGATTACCGCTTCAGAGTTACTGTGATGTTTTAGCTGATGCTGATAAAAGCGTGCTGCATGGAGCATTAAATCGTAGTCTGAACGTTTTTGTGCCGCTGTGCGCTCTGGTCCATTACTGCTTCCTTGCTCGCGAGGAACATCAAGGTTAAGTAAACTGGCTAGTTCTTCAATTGCATCAACAAACTCGAGTTTGTCATACTCCATAACAAAAGAAATAGCGTTGCCGTTAGCGCCACAGCCAAAGCAATGATAAAACTGTTTATCTTGCGATACGGTAAATGAAGGCGATTTTTCATTGTGAAAAGGACAGCAAGCTTGATAGTCTTTGCCCGCTTTTTTCAACCCTACCTTTGAGTCAATCAGGTCGACAATATCGGTTCGTGCCAATAAATCATCGATAAAGTTGCGTGGGATCTTTCCAGCCATTGTTTAAAGTACAGCCCTAAGATAAATAGAAAAGTGATGAAAACGAATTATTATACGCAAAGATTTGAACACAAATGCATAATTTTTTGAAGTACTAAATCTCTAAACGAAGAAACCGAGCTCAAGGCTCGGTTTACTTCAATCATACTTAATGTATGTGGGAGTATTAGGCAGTTAATCGTTGCTTAATTAAACCTGAGATTTTGCCCATATCGGCACGACCTTCGGCTTTGCTTTTGATTATACCCATTACTTTACCCATGTCTTGCATACCTGCTGCGTTAGTATCAGCAATAGCCGCGTCAATGAGAGCAATGATTTCTTCTTCACTCAGTTGTTGAGGTAAAAAAGCTTCAAGTGCTGTAATTTCATTGGCTTCAATTTCAGCTAAATCATCACGCCCAGCATCTTTGTACTGAGTGTAAGAGTCGCGACGTTGTTTAACAAGCTTCACTATAACGGAGGTAATACCTGCGTCGTCTAGTGTTATTTGCTCGTCAATTTCACGTTGCTTGATTGCAGCAAGTACCATACGAATAGGATTAAGACGTTGTTTGTCTTTGGCTCTCATCGCATCTTTTTGCGCATCTTTTAGCGTTATTAAAAGGCTCATTTATACAAGACCTAATATATTAGTATAATTTAACGCGACGAGCGTTATCACGAGAAAGTTTTTTCATGTGACGTTTTACAGCAGCTGCTTTTTTACGCTTACGCTCAGCTGTTGGTTTTTCATAGTGCTCGCGACGACGAACTTCTGAAAGGATACCTGCTTTTTCACATGAACGCTTGAAGCGACGAAGTGCTACGTCAAACGGTTCGTTCTCTCTTACTTTAATTACTGGCATTAAAAATTCACCTACCTAAATTATGAGCGTTGCTCAAGTTGATCAAACATTGATCAAGTGGTTCAAAAATGGTGCGGTATTGTAATCCGAAGCAACACCACATGTAAAGGATAATATTAACAGAAACCCGACCGCTAAAACAGTGTTAATTTATATGGCGTTGGTACAGCCTACAAAAAACTTGACCAGCTTTTTTCTCTTTTATTAACAGCCAGTTACTTGGTGCTTTAAACGAAGTTAACTCTGTTTCTACCTCAACGTATATCAGTGCGTCAGACTCGAGCCATTGATTATTTTCTAATAAATCACAGCATGATTGAGCCAAATTTTTACGAAATGGCGGGTCAATAAAAACTAAATTAAATGCCTCACTGGTGTTTTTACTCTCAAGAAAGGTCAAGGTATTAGTATTGAGTACCTGTGCATTTTGCGCATTTAGCGTGGCAATATTTTGCGTTAGCTGTTTTGCTGCTAACGGATCAAGCTCTAAAAATGTGGTGTTTTTAGCAAAGCGAGATAGCGCTTCGAACCCTAAACCTCCGGAACCGGCAAAGCAATCGAGAGTGCGCGCATCGCGGGTATCGTGCATTAACCAATTAAATACTGTTTCTTTTATTCTGTCGGTTGTAGGGCGCAAGCCTTGAACGTCTTTTACTGGCAGTTTTCGACCGCGAAATTGGCCGCTAATGATTCTAATAACGCCATCGACTGATTTATGGGTGGTGTTATTTGGTGTGATTTTTTTTCTCATTTAACTCACTAAAAATTGGTATCTATGATCTAGCTCAGATAATATTGCAATCATATCACGGCGTGTCATTTTTCAACTGCGCTAAAAGTGTTACTATTATGCACCCTCGAGGATAACGTGTTGCTAAAAAGCAATTATTTAGGCTTAAAAGCACGCTATCATTATCGTTAGTTTATCAGATTTTTATAAGTGGTTATTAGCAAGTATGGCAAAAAAAAGTAAATTCATGTCGTGGCTCGGTTTTGGCAAGTCAGATAAAAAACAAGCAGAAGCTGATAAACAACAAGCATTGGCAAACGAGCAGGCAGAAAAAGCCGAACAGGAGCGCTTAGCAGCAGAGAAAGCCGAGGCAGAGCGTTTGCAAGCTGAAGCTGAAGCCGAACGTTTAGAACAAGCCCGAATTGCAGCTGAACAAGCTGAAGCAGAACGTTTAGCGCAAGAGCAAGCTGAAAAAGCCGAACAACAAATAGCTGCCGAAAAAGCAGAGACAGAGCGTTTAGAGCAAGAAAAACAGGCGCAAGCACAACGCGCTGCGGCAGCAGAAAAACAAGCGATTGAACAAGCTAACGCTGAGCTATTGGCTAAACAACAGGCAGATGCCGAGCAGCAAAGACAAGAGCAAGCTCAACGTTTAGCAGAGCAAGAAGCGCAAATGTTGTTAGAGCAAGAGCGTATAGCAGCTGAAAAAGCAGAAGCTGAACGTTTAGAGCAAGAGACACAGGCGCAAGCACAACGCGCTGCGGCAGCAGAAAAACAAGCGATTGAACACGCTAACGCTGAGCTATTAGCTAAACAACAGGCGGATGCAGAGCAGCAAAGACAAGAGCAAGCTAAACGTTTAGCTGAACAAGAAGCGAAAATGTTGTTAGAGCAAGAACGTATCACGGCTGAACAAGCTGAGAATGAGCGTTTAGAGCAACAGCGCATTGCAGCAGAACAAGCTGAAAATGAACGTTTAGAGCAACAGCGTATTGCAGCAGAGCAAGCTGAAAATGAGCGTCTAGAACAACAGCGTATTGCAGCAGAGCAAGCTGAGAATGAGCGTTTAGAGCAACAGCGCATTGCAGCAGAGCAAGCTGAAAATGAACGTTTAGAGCAACAGCGTATTGCAGCAGAGCAAGCTGAAAATGAGCGCTTAGAACAACAGCGTATTGCAGCAGAGCAAGCTGAGAATGAGCGCTTAGAACAACAGCGTATTGCAGTAGAGCAAGCTGAGAATGAGCGTTTAGAGCAACAGCGTATTGCAGCAGAGCAAGCTGAAAATGAGCGTTTAGAGCAAGAGCGTATTGCAGCTGAAGAAGAGGCTGAGCGTCTAGAGCAACAGCGACTGACCGCAGAGCTTGCAGAGGAAGAAGCAAAGAAAGCGGAAAAACCTAAAAAAGAAGGCTTTTTCTCTCGTCTCAAAAAAGGCTTACTTAAAACTCGCGTTAATATTGGCTCTGGTTTTTCGTCAATTTTTAGCGGTAAAAAAATTGACGATGAGTTATTTGAAGAGCTAGAGACTCAGTTACTTACTGCTGATCTTGGGGTTGATACCACCATGAAGCTCATTGATAATTTAACTGATGCAGCCGATCGCAAGCAACTTAAAGATGGTGATGCGCTTTATGAGCTTATGAAACAAGAAATGGCAACTATGCTAAAAACAGCAGAGCAGCCTTTAGAAATACCAGCAGATAAAAAACCTTTTGTTATTTTAATGGTAGGGGTAAACGGCGTAGGTAAAACCACCACCATTGGTAAAATGGCCAAGCAATTCCAAAATCAAGGTAAGTCGGTCATGCTTGCTGCCGGTGATACTTTTAGAGCTGCAGCGGTAGAGCAGCTTCAAGTATGGGGTGAACGCAACAGCATTCCGGTAATAGCTCAACATACAGGTGCTGATAGTGCATCGGTAGTATTTGATGCTTTTCAAGCTGCAAAAGCACGTAATGTCGATGTGTTAATTGCTGATACAGCAGGGCGCTTGCAAAATAAAGATAACTTAATGCAAGAGCTTGAAAAAATAGCCCGTGTTATGAAAAAAGTAGACCCTGATGCACCGCATGAGGTGATGCTGACTATTGATGCTGGTACCGGCCAAAATGCAATTAGCCAAGTAAACTTATTTAATCAATGCGTAGGTTTAACGGGTATCACACTATCAAAACTCGATGGTACTGCTAAAGGCGGGGTTATTTTTGCCGTTGCCGATAAGTTTAATATTCCTATTCGTTACATTGGCGTAGGTGAAAGTATTGATGATTTACGTACCTTCAAGAGCGATGACTTTATTGACGCGCTATTTAGTCAAGATGAGGACGACGCTTAATTTACCAAAAGGGAGCCTGCTCCCTTTTTAATTGCGAGGAATACCATTTTATTTTTAAGCCTAAGGCTCACAATAAATTGGCAATAATAAAAAATGATAAATTTTCAGCAAGTAAGTAAAACCTATGCCGGTGGGCACCGCGCGCTTGAAAAAGTGAACTTTCATATAAAGCCTGGTGAATTGGCCTTTTTAACAGGCCACAGTGGTGCCGGTAAAAGTACACTGTTAAAGCTTATAAGCTTGATGGAACGCCCTTCTGCGGGCAATGTGTTTATCAATGGCGTGGATTTAAATAAATTAAATTCGCGTCAAATTCCTTATGCACGTCGTGATATTGGTATTATTTTTCAAAATCATCGGTTATTAGAGCGATATACGGTATTTGATAACGTTGCTTTGCCCTTAATTATTGAAGGGACTCACCACAAGCAGGTTGCCAAACGTGTACATGGCGCGCTCGATAAAGTGGGCTTGTTAGATAAAGTTCGCTGTCACCCCTCAACACTTTCTGGCGGTGAGCAACAACGAGTAGGGATTGCACGAGCCATCGTCAATTCTCCACCTATATTGCTTGCCGATGAACCTACCGGTAACTTAGACCCTGAATTATCAATGGAAATATTACGCCTGTTTGAAGACTTTAATAGACATGGCACCACGGTTTTAATTGCCACCCATGATTTAGGCTTGGTGTCGCGAATGAAGTACCGTAGCTTAACGCTTCATGATGGGCGCATGAGCCAAGATCCATTGGCTGAGGGGATATTATGAGTTTACTATTTAAAAGCCGTCAAAATAGTAATGATAAACAAAAAAAATCAGTATTCTCTGGTGGTTACTTTTTCATTATTAATATTTTTCGCCAAGGTGTGTACAGCCTAGGAGAAATGTGGCGCACGCCATTGGCTTCAATGATGACCATTGCAGTACTCGGTTTGAGTTTAACCTTGCCCGCTACACTATATTTAGTGGTTAAAAATGTGCAGCAAGTGAGTAGTGGTTTTGAGCAAGCCAGCGAAATATCCTTGTTTGTAAAAGAAAATATGAGCGAGCAAGAAACACAAACTTTAGTTAAACGTTTAGCGCTATATCCAGAAATACAAAGTGTGACTTTTATTTCTCGCACTGAGGCTTTGGATGAGTTCAAAGAAATGTCTGGGTTTGGTCAGGCTTTAGAATATTTAGATAGCAACCCATTACCGAATGTGGTTTTAGTTACACCAACACAGCGACATAGCCAACCTAATGCGGCTAAGCTATTGCTTAAAAAACTCGAAGCCGAGCGCGAAGTTGACTTTGGTAAGCTTGATATTGCTTGGCTTGAGCGCCTAAATGCATTACTAAGTTTGTTAAAAGAGAGTGTAATCACTATTGCGCTACTATTACTTACCTCAGTGACGCTTATTATAGGCAACACAATTCGTTTATCTATTATGGATAAAAAAGAAGAAATACAGGTAATGAAGCTAGTGGGGGCAACCAATACCTTTATACACGCTCCATTTTTATGGACCGGCATTTGGTATGGCGTGATTGGCGGATTGTTTGCTTTTATTTGCGTGGCATTAATGATGTGGTGGCTATCGGCTGCGGTAAGTAGTGTGGCAGGGGTATATCAAACTAGCTTTACATTAATAGGGCTTAGCCTTAATGAATTTGGCGCTTTGGTATTATTGGCCACTAGCTTGGGCTTTATTGGTTCTTATTTATCGGTTAACCGTTATATCTCAGAAATAGAACCCGATAAGATTTAGCGCCCACATAAACTTAAAACTGTCATGTTTTAAGTTTAAAATTATAAAAAAGCCAAAGTAAAAAGGTTAATCTTTGCTTTGGCTAAATCAATTCATAGGTTATTCAGTCGCCTAGCGTAGACTGGCTTAACACTAAAAAAACCACTTGATTTATGATTCAAAAAAGTTTTAAATTCAAGTTAGCACTCTTACTAAAAGAGTGCTAAGATGGTTTCAAATGTTTATCACCGAGGTGAAAAATGAGTAAAGATTTATACGCAATGGCACTTACAGTTGGGCAACAAAGCGCAAGTATGGATGGCTACCTTCAAGCTGTTAGTACTATTCCTATGCTTAAAGTTGAGCAAGAGCAGGAACTTGCAAAAAGACTTCAGGAAGAAGGCGATCTTAGTGCTGCAAAGCAACTCATTATGTCGCATTTGCGCTTTGTAGCGCACATAGCTAAAAGCTACTCGGGTTACGGGTTACCACAAGCTGATTTGATTCAAGAAGGTAACATCGGACTGATGAAAGCAGTAAAACGTTTTGACCCATCAGTGGGTGTACGTTTGGTTTCATTTGCGGTTCATTGGATCAAAGCTGAAATCCATGAATTTGTGCTTAAAAACTGGCGTATCGTTAAAGTAGCGACGACCAAAGCACAGCGTAAATTGTTTTTTAATTTACGTAAAAATAAAAAGCGTTTAGGTTGGTTTAACCAAGCTGAAGTGAGCACAGTAGCGAGTGAGCTAGGTGTGAGTGAAAAAGAAGTACGTGAAATGGAGTCGCGTATGAGCGGCCAAGACATGGGCTTTGATTTAACTGGCGACGATAATGATGACGCGCCAACTAGTACTTACTCACCGGTACAGTACTTAACCGATGGTTCTGCGGATTTAGCTGACGATATTGAACAGCAACAATGGCAAGAACAGTCACATACGCGTTTGTTTAGCGCCTTGAAAACTCTCGATGAGCGTTCTCAAGATATTGTTAGTGCTCGTTGGTTGTCAGACGATAAAGCTACACTGCAAGAGTTGGCTGAAAAATACAGCGTATCAGCAGAGCGTGTTCGCCAGCTGGAAAAAACAGCAATGAAAAAATTACAAAGCGCGATGAGTTAATCGCACTAAAAAATTGATAAAGCCCTGCATGAAAATGCGGGGCTTTTTTTTAACTAAAAAAGCTAACTAAAAAGGTTAATAGAAAGTATCGTTTTTCTTGTTCCGCTTACCTCTAGTCACATCTATGTATCTTTTAATTAAATATACGCTATTTAAAATTAATGAATAAGTTTGGTTTTAATTTAAATACATGATTTTAGTTTGTTTTTAATTTGGGTATATGAAAATATTCGCGCACTTGAGCGACTTGTCACTCAAACCGTAGCCTAAATTAAGTCATTTAATTGCTGTGCTTATTGCCTTTCAATTTCATTTAACGCGAGTATTTACACTCAATATGAACTCATATTCACTAAAGAAAAAAATCTTACTATCGGTGGTTCTTGCCCTAGCTGTTATTATTGTATTGCTGTCGTGGAATAGCTACACCTCTCAAAAAACGTTATTGTTAAAAAGCAGTATTGATAACGTAAGCCAATCTGGTAAGCAACAGGCTGCGAGTATTGAAGATTGGCTAGCTAGTCGTCAGCAGATAATTAAATCGGTTGCGAGTAAGGTTGAGGGCAGTACGCTCAGCGCACTTCAGCAGGCAGCATTTTCAGGTGGCTTTCAGTTAACATACTTTGGAAGTAACAGCGGAAAAATGACTGACTCTGATCCCAGTATTGATCGCACCGGTTACGACCCGCGCACTCGTCCATGGTATAAACAAGCACAACTCAAAAGTGATACCGTAATTACCAAACCTTATTTAGATACCGCCTATAATCTGTTGGTTGTTTCTATTGCTAAAACCACACGAAGCGGTGTGGTTGCGGGGGATTTGTCGATTGAGACCTTGGTCGATAGCGTCAATACAATGTCTTTACCTGCAGATGGATACGCCATTATGATGCATAAAGATGGCACTGTGATTGCCTATAAAGACGCTAGAAAAGTAATGGCAAATATTACTCAGGTTGATTCTAAAATTAATAACCAAGTAATTTTATCTAATAGTCAAAATAATGAATTTACGCCTGTTTACTTTGAGGGTGAAGGCCGAGAGAAGCTAGTTTGGGGTGAAAACATTAACAATACAGATTGGCAGTTGTTGTTTGTATTGGATAAACAAACTTTAGAGGCTCCGCTTATTAGTTTATTGCTGACCCAATTAGTGCTGGTTGCAGTAGCACTTTTACTGAGTGTGTTGGCTATTTCATGGTTATTGGGTGTATTGCTCGCCCCTTTGAGCCGAGTGTCGCAAGCTTTATCAACAATTGCAGATGGTAACGGTGATTTAACCCAGCGTATAACTGTTGATACGCAAGATGAAGTTGGGGTTCTGGCTGATAGTTTTAATCGTTTTGTTAGCAGCCAACATGAACTGATCAGTCATATTCGTCAATTAGCTACTGACTTAGACTTTGATGCAGAGAAAAGCTTGATCACCAACCAAAGCAGTGTCAGTGAGTTGCAGCGTCAGCAACAAGAAGTGGCTATGGTTGCTACCGCGGTCACAGAAATGGCGAGTGCAACCCATGAAATTGCCGCTAATGCAGAAAACACTGCAACCGCATCGCAACAATCGGCACAAAGTAGCCGTGAAGGTAAGCTGTTAGTTGATAAAACCAGAAACACGATTAATTCACTCGCGGGCGAAATAGACCAAACTACCACAGTTATTGGTGAATTAAGTTTGCATGCTCAGGCTATATCGAGCATTTTAACTACCATTCAAGAAATTGCTGAGCAAACAAATCTCTTAGCGCTTAATGCTGCAATAGAGGCCGCCCGTGCGGGAGAGCAGGGGCGTGGTTTTGCTGTGGTTGCAGATGAGGTACGCGTATTATCAAGAAGAACACAAAACTCTACAGCCGAAATTTATACCACTATAGAAACCTTACAAAACACCACTAAAAAAGCAGTGAGCTTGATGGACAGCAGTAAGGGCTATGCCAACAATAGTGTTGATGATGTTAATGCTGCAGCGCAAGCATTAGAAGAAATAACTCTGGCGGTAAATGAAATTTCTGATATGGCGGGTCAAATAGCGGTTGCAGCAGAAGAGCAAACGCAAGTGACCAATGAAATTACTAGAAATACGGTTGCTATTAAAGATGTAACCGATGAAATAACTACCTCAGCTACCGCGCATTTAAGCCAAGCCGAAGTATTAAAAGACAGAGCTACAGATCTAAATGCCAAGGTAGCGACATTTGTTTTATAAATACCATACTTATAATTGAGTTAAGTTAACTGTTGGAGTAAGGCGTTCGCTTACTCCATCAGTTTAATGAAATGGCTTGTTGTTGGGCTATTTGTACATACTTACGTTCTACCAGCTGTGATACTGGTACCAGTTCAAATCCTTGCTCGATTAATTGCGGCAAAGCTTGGCGTAAAAAATCGATAGTTTCGGGGTAGGGGTGTGCTATTGCAATGGCAAACTGATATTTAGTTGCTTTTGACTTTAGCTCTTCTAGCCTAAATTGTAGCTGCTCAGGGGTAGTTATATTATCTAAAAATACATGCCGACCAATATTTTCTACCCCCAAAAAGTTAGCTGCATTTTGCGCCTGGCTTAATTCGGTTGTTCGGCTATCGAGAAAATACAACTGACGCTTTTTAAGTACTTCCATGGTCCACTTCATTGCTTGGCTTTGTTGAGTTAGCGCTGAGCCCATATGATTATTAACCCCTTTAACTTGTGGCAAACTCGCCAGTGCATTACCGAGTGTTTGTTGAAGTTGTGCTTTATCCATATTTAAAGTAAGCGCCCCAGGGCCTAGCTTTTTACCATTTAAAGCTTGCATAGGCACATGCAACAGGAGCTCTTTATTTGACTGACTAGCAAGGGTTGCAAATATTTGAGAATAGGGGGTATGAGGCAAAATTGAATAAGACAATTGCCCAGGTAAACTTAGGAATTCTAGGTCACGTTGATGATAACCTATGTCATCGATCACTATGGCTATTTGTTTGGCTTTAACACCATAGGGTGTAGCAAATAGGATTAAAAAAAGCCCAGCTAACACCATTAAATTTATAATTTTCACGTTTTATAATTTTTATTATCTTTAAATAGTTTACCGTTTTATTGCATGCTAAGTAGCTGTTTTGCTTTTACTAACTGGATATCGGCTAATTCTTCAGCGTTAAAAACGGTGTTTTGTTCTGATTGTTCATTTTTTATTATAACGGCTTTATTTGTTTGTGGAAGTGTTGTTTGATTAATCGCCACATTTGGAGTTACGCCAATCCCCTCAATAGACTCTCCCAGTGGCGTAAAGTAACGTGCGGTGGTTAGTTTTAAGGCGGTATCGCCGTCGCCTAATGGAATAAGTGATTGCACTGTTCCTTTACCAAACGACTGACTCCCTACTATTTTTGCACGTAGATTTTCTTTTAACGCTGCAGCCAGTATTTCTGCTGCTGAGGCTGAGTTTTCATTAATGAGGACAACAATCGGAGCACCTTTCAAAATATCGCCGCGTTTAGCGTAAAAAGATTGGTTCGAATCATAAAAACGCCCTTTGGTCGTTACAATTAAACCATCTTGAAGAAACAGGTCTGCTACCGCAACTGCACTCTTTAAAGTGCCTCCCGGGTTATCTCGTAAATCAATAATTAGGCCTTTTAATGAATGGCCATAATGGTTTTGCATGGCGGCTATTTGCAAGGCAACTTCATGTAAAGTGTGATTAGAAAAGTTATTAATAGCGATGTAACCGCTACCTGAGTCAAGTAGTTGCTTGGTTACACTCGTTAGCTTAATTTGTTTTCTACTGAGATTAAATATTAGCGGTGTTTGAGTGTTATTACGGGTAATACTTAGCTGTACTTTACCGTTAGCACTGTCTTTGATGTATTGTGCAACTAAATCAATCGGACTATTTTCTACATAGTGCTGATTAACGGTAGTAATTATATCGCCTGAGCGAAGTCCTGCTTGTTTGGCTGGTGAATTATTAAGTACTTTAACAATCGTGGTGCGTTGCTCGATGCTTTTTACTTCTATACCTAGGCCGGTATAGCGACCATTAGTGTTATTAAATAATGCATTTAGCTCATTTTTATCTAAATACTTAGAGTAGGCATCGAGCTTAGAGTATAAGCGTTCAAATTGAGACGAGTTGTATTCAATATACTCACTGTTTTGCAGTGCTAAATCATCAACGTAGTAGGTGTGGATATTAAACAGTATTTCATTTATTTTTTGGCTTTCTAAATCTTTAACCGAGCTTGCATAGGCTGTATTTATAAAGCCAAAAAACACGAATAAAAAAAACAACTGCAAGCAAAACCAAAACATTGGTTTTTTTTGAGATACTTTTTTTTGGCAAATGTGTCTGTCTATCATAACTGCCTCTAATAGGATGCAGCTATTTTGATATTAAATACGCCTGCACCATTTTATGGGATTAACAGCACGCCCTTTATGACGTATTTCAAAGTATAGACCAGAATCAGCTTGTCCACCGCTTTGCCCAACTAATGCAACACTTTCACCTTCTCTGACCATATCACCCACGTCTTTTAGTAAGGTTTGTGCGTGTCCGTATAAGCTCATAAAACCCTGACCGTGGTCAAGTACGATCACCCAGCCATAGCCTTTTAACCAATCGGCAAATACTACTTGGCCATTATCGATACTGTTTACTGCAGTCCCTTCAGATGCAGAAATTAACACGCCTTTCCAATTAATGCCCCCGTGTTTACGTTGGCCAAACTGGTGCGCTAATTTCCCTTTGCTTGGCCAGTTCAATTTACCCTTATTGCGATTTAAGCCAAGTAGCTCAATTTTTGTGGTTTTTTCTTCTTCTTCAAGCTCTTTAATGGTAGCAATCAGAGTTTGCTCGTTTTCTTCTAAATAGCTAATGAAATTTTTGGTTTTATTTAATTGCTGTTTTAGATTTTTTAAGCTTGCTTGACGTTCATTTTTGGCATTAAGGAGTGCCGCTTGTCGTCTTTTTTGCTCCTCAAATAAAGCAACCAGTCTCTCTTTTGTTTTCGCAAGCTCAGCTTGGTTTTTCGCAATTTCTAGTTGTAGTGCTTTAAGTTCATCGAGTTGTTTTATACGGGCTTTATTTAAGTAGTTATAGTAGCTAAGTGTTCGTTCAAATTTGGCGGTATCTTCTTGGTTAAGCAGCATTTTTGAATAGTCATCGCCGCCAGCCATGTAAGCACTTTTTAATTGAGCTGCTAAAATACGCTGAAACTGTGTCTGTTGTTTTTCAAGCCGTGCCGCTTTTTGTTGTTGTTCTGCTTGCAGTTGTTGTGCTGTTTTAACTGATTGCTCAGCCATATTAAGTGCTTTAGCATTTTTAGCGATGGCGAGTTCGTGGTTTTTCAGTTTTTGCTGTTGCTTAGCGATTTCTTTTTGTTGTTGTTGAAATTCAGCTTGGCTTTGCTCTAAAGCGACTTGTACCTGTGATAAGTCTTTTTTGGTACGATCTTCATTAGCCACGGCAACGCCAGTGGCTAATGAGTTTAGTACACATATACACGCAATAATGCGGCATGCGCTTTTATTCATAAGTTATTTCAACACCATAATCGGCGAACCTGTCATTTCTGCAGGTTGTTCTAGCCCCATTAAATGCAGTATGGTGGGTGCAACATCGCTCAAGGCTTTACCGGTATGCGCTTGCGCATCACGTCCTACATAAATAAACGGTACTGGTTCACTAGTATGCGCTGTGTGTGCTTGGCCTGTTTTAAGGTTTGCCATTTGCTCAGCATTACCATGATCGGCAGTGATCAGTGCTTCTCCACCATACTCTTTAAGAGCATCAACTACACGACCAATACAGCTATCTACTGCTTCACAAGCTTTCACTGCCGCCTCAAATACACCTGAGTGACCTACCATATCGCCATTAGGGTAGTTACAAATAATGGCATCATATTGACCACTTTTTATGGCTTCAACGAGTTTATCAGTAAGCATTTGCGAATTCATTTCTGGCTGTAAATCATACGTTGCCACTTGAGGGGAGGGGATCAGCTCGCGAGTTTCGCCGTTAAATTCATTTTCGCGTCCGCCACTGAAGAAAAAGGTAACGTGGGCATATTTTTCAGTTTCTGATATACGTAGCTGAGTTTTACCTTGTTTTTCAAACCACTCGCCAAGTACGTTATTAAGTGGTGTCGGGCCAAAAGCCACTGGCGCATCAATATCGGCGGCATATTCGGTCATCATCACAAAGGCACTAAGCTCAGGCGATTTTTTCTTATTAAAACCGTCAAAACCAGGTTCGATAAAGGCGCGAGTGATTTCACGTGCACGGTCTGCTCTAAAGTTGGCAAATATAATGGTATCACCATCATTTACTTGCACAGGGCTACAGCCTTTAGGAGTAATTGTGCTGGCTGCTACAAATTCGTCATTTTCATCGCGCTCGTAGGCAGCATTGAGTGCGCTTAAGCCATTTTCATAATCAAAGTCGCCTTCACTTAGGGTGATTAAATTATACGCTTTTTCAACACGGTTCCAGCGGTTGTCTCTGTCCATGGCATAATAGCGACCAACTAATGAGGCTAAACGGCCACATTTAAGTTCGCTAAACAAGGCTTCAATACGCTCAATTGATGCTTTAGCGCTGCGTGGTGGTGTATCTCGGCCATCTAAAAAGGCATGAAAGTACACCTCTTTAGCGCCGCGTTTTGCAGCCAGTTGTATACTCGCCACAATATGATCTTCGTGACTATGCACGCCACCAGGGCTTAGCAGTCCCATAATATGAACGGCTTTATTGGCATGAACGGCTTTATCAATGTTTTCAACCAGTGCGGGGGTTGAGTCAAATTCGCCATCATCAATGGCTTTAGTGATGCGGGTAAAGTCCTGATACACAATACGACCGGCACCTAAGTTAACATGACCAACCTCAGAATTACCCATTTGACCATCAGGAAGACCCACATCTAAACCCGATGCTGAAATTAATGTATGAGGGCGCGTTGCCCAAAGCTCATCTAACACAGGGGTATTAGCAGCTAAAATGGCATTGCTTTGCTCATCTTCTCTGTATCCCCAGCCATCTAAAATCATTAATACCAGTGGTTTTTTATGCTCTGTCATAGTCACTCCTATTAGGGTCTGTTGACCTTTGCGGATTAAAATTTGTTCAAACTAGGGGCGGTTTAATCGCGGCGCGAGGTTTGTAACCTAGTGGGCTAAGTCAAAACCGAGCAACAAAGAGTAAATCGCCCCTAGGCAGAACCCTTCGGGCAGCACCTGTTTGGCATTGATGCTGCGTTATCGCCTATTTATGGGGAATAACCACACCACATAGGCTCTGCCTTGCCTAAATACCAAACAGGCTGCTGCAAATTTAACCTTGAAAGATCAACAGACCCTAGCGTTGCTAAAATACACGCTAACATTAATGCCAACATGCCAAGCTTAAGCATACCGTGTTTTATAGCTAGGATCAGCAATGAAAAGAAGATATTAAAAATTTTCAATGAGCTCCCTCTCTCAATTGAATATTTTAAAGGGTTAGGTTATTTTTCAGTTAAAAAGAGCGCTACATTGTGGCTTTCAAGCGTGCTTAAACTCGCATTTTTAGCTGATTTGGGTATACTTGCGCGGCTAATCCCTATTTTATTCAAGTATTGAATAGGCTTGTGGGGTAAGTTAAGCCTCTGTGTAGGTAAAATTCAGAGTAGCCTAACAGTACTCTAAATTGATTTACTGATGAGTGACTGCTCATTATGTAAGTACAATAAATATGAATTAAATATCTAAAACACCCTGTTTTAGCATGTAACTTTATAGTGGAAGTCGAATGGATCAATATATTGAATTTGTCTCAAATCATCCAATTCTAAGCCTAGCTTGGGTTGCGATTGCGTTTCTTATTGTTAGTGGCGCAATAAAAAGTAAATTTTCAGCAATTCGTCAGATCAATCCTCAGCAGTTAACGTTACTTATTAACCGCGAAGACGGTCAGGTTGTTGATATGCGTGGGCAAAAAGAGTTTAAAACCGGCCATATTGCCGGTGCTGTGCATTTAAACCCTGAAAAAGCCAAAGAATCTGATTTTTCAACCCTTGAAAAGTACAAGAGCAAACCCATTATAGTGGTATGTGCTGCAGGTATGACTGCCTCAGGCGTTGCAACGGCAATGCATAAAGCAGGATTTGAACAGGTTTCTGTTTTGTCTGGCGGTATGGGTGCGTGGCAATCAGCAAGCTTGCCAACAACAACCGGTCGCTAATACGCCTTAGCTAAACCGATTAAGGATTATATTATGAGTAACGTTGTTTTATACACCAAAGGATATTGTCCTTTTTGTCATCGCGCATTAGCGTTGTTAGACAGCAAAAGTGTAAAATACACAAATATTGATATTGGCGTACAGCCAGAGCTTCGCGATGAAATGATCGCCAAAGCCGGTGGCGCAAGCACGGTTCCACAAATTTTTATTAACGATGAACACATCGGTGGCTGTGACGATATGATGGCACTAGAAGCACAAGGTAACCTTGATGCTAAGCTGAGTGCTTAATTTAATTAATTATAATAAATAACAGGTTAGGAATAACAATGAACGAACAAAATCAAAACGCAGCAGCAGAAGCTGATGCAGGCGCACAGTTTACTATTCAACGTATTTACACTAAAGATGTGTCGTTTGAAACGCCAAATTCACCCGCTATTTTTCAAAAAGAGTGGGCTCCAGAAGTAAAATTAGATTTAGATACACGCTCTAATAAGCTTGATGAAGGTGTTTACGAAGTTGTTTTAGCGTTAACTGTGACGGCATCTATCGGTGAAGAAACTGCGTTTTTATGTGAAATTCAACAAGCAGGTATTTTTACTATTGCTGATGTTGAAGAAATGCAATTAGCACATATGCTAGGTGCATTCTGCCCTAACGTGTTATTCCCGTATGCACGTGAAGCGGTATCGAACTTAGTAAACCGTGGTACGTTTCCACAGCTTAACCTTGCACCGGTTAACTTTGATGCATTATTTGCACAATACATGCAGCAACGCACAGCGCAAGCTGAGCAGGCTTCAGCAGACGCATAATTTATGAATACAGCAACATCAGCTGTTACTGTTTTAGGGGCGGGGTCTTATGGCACCGCCCTTGCTATTTGTTTAGCCCGAAATGGCCACAATGTGACTTTATGGGGGCGCAATAGCCAAGACGTTGCGACGCTTGCAGCTGAGCGAAAAAATCAACGTTACTTACCTGATATTCCTTTTCCTGACACCTTAACCCTTGAAGCCGATTTGCAGCAAGCAACAGCAGCTAGCGATATTGTACTGGTTGTTGTGCCAAGCCACGCATTTGCCGACACGCTAAAGCAAATTAAACCGGCTTTGCGGCCAAATGCAAAAATAGCCTGGGCTACTAAAGGGCTTGAGCCAGATACTGGGCGCTTATTGCAAGAAGTGGCAGTGCAAGAGCTCGGTGAAGAAGTACCATTAGCGGTGCTTTCTGGGCCAACCTTTGCAAAAGAAATGGCGATGGGTTCACCGACTGCTATTTCGGTGTCATCAACGTCATCAGCATTTGCGAAACAAATTGCCGATCTACTCCATTGCGGTCGCTCGTTTCGGGTGTACAACAATGATGACTTTATTGGCATACAGCTTGGTGGTGCGGTTAAAAACGTAATTGCTATTGGTGCAGGGATTTCTGATGGTGTTGGCTTTGGTGCAAATGCACGTACCGCGCTTATTACCCGTGGTTTAGCGGAGTTATCGCGTTTGGGTTGTGCACTGGGTGCAAAACCAGAAACCTTTATGGGTATGGCTGGTTTAGGCGATTTAATTTTAACCTGTACCGATAACCAATCGCGCAATCGCCGTTTTGGTTTAGCGTTAGGTAAAGGTGAAAGTGTTGATGATGCGATTGCATCAATTGGCCAAGTCGTTGAAGGCTTTAGAAACACCAAAGAAGTGTATTTACTCGCGCAGCGTGCGGGTGTTGAAATGCCAATCACTGAGCAAATATACAAAGTACTTTATGAAAATAAAGACATGAAAGCAGCTGCTATGGCCTTATTAGGTCGTGAACAGAAATCAGAATAAAACGAACTGCTAGGTTTTAGGTAACAGGTATTTTTGTTTACCTAAAACCTAAAACCTTACTGGGCGTTTGGAAAACCAAGCTGACGCCAAGACTCATACACAAACACAGCTACCGCATTAGATAGGTTCATACTACGGCTGTCGGCTTGCATAGGAATACGTACTCGTTGCTCGTTTGGTAATGCTTGGATCATGTCATCAGGTAGGCCTCGGGTCTCAGGACCGAATACTAAGCAGTCACCCGCTTCATATTGTGCTTGATGGTGAAACTGACTGCCTTTAGTGGTGCATGCATACACTTTTTTAGGCTGACACTTTTCTAAGTAAGCTTCAAATGAAGCATGGCGTTGCACATGGCTAAATTCGTGATAATCAAGGCCAGCGCGTTTTACACGTTTGTCATCCCATTCAAACCCTAACGGTTCAATTAAATGCAGTGAATAGCCTGTATTGGCACATAAACGAATGATATTCCCGGTGTTAGGCGGAATTTCAGGTTGGTATAAAACAATATCCAGCACAATAAGCCCTATAAAATCTTTAATTTGACGGGGTCAGTATACACGAACAATGAATAAAAAATGATATACTGAAAACATTAAATACAGCTTACAACGGAAAGATACGTGCATAATCGCAGTTATGAATTTTGGGTCAAGGCCTCCAGTATAGTGACCATGATTATGGTCAGCCTAATGATTGCGACCAAAGCATGGGCGTGGCTTGCGTCGGGTTCGGCGTCAATGCTTGGCTCATTAACCGACTCATTAATGGATATAACAGCAACACTAATGAGCTTTTTGGTTTTATCGTATGCACTGCGTCCTGCGGATGACGACCACCGATTTGGCCACGGTAAAGCCGAGGCACTTGCAGGGCTTGGGCAGGCCGCTTTTATTGCAGGATCAGGTTGTTTATTGGCGTTTCACGGTATTGAGCGTCTCATTAACCCCGTAGAGCTGACACATTCATTATTAGGTGTGTGGGTCAGTATTTTTGCTATAGCGTGTACTTTAGTCATTGTATTTGTGCAAAATAAAGTAGTGAAGCATACAGAATCAATCGCCATCAAGGCTGATTCTGTTCACTATAAAGGCGATTTAATTTTAAACGCGGCGGTACTAATTGCTATTTTACTTGCTTATTATGGGGTGCTGTATGCCGACCCTTTGTTTGCCATTGGTGTAGCGGGTTACTTACTTTATAACAGTTGGGATATAGCGACTGAGAGTGCCTCGCACTTAATGGATAAAGAGCTGCCAGATGAAGAAAAGCAAAGTATTTTTGAAATAGCGCATGCCCATATTGATGTTTATGGGGTACACGGAATTCGTACTCGACAAGGCGGTAAAGTTAAGTTTATCCAACTGCATTTAGAGCTTGATGATCATTTACCGCTTATTCGTGCCCATAAAGTAGCCGACGAAGTTGAGCTGATGATCACTCAGCAATTTGAATCGGAAGTGGATATATTGATTCACCTAGATCCATTATCGCTTGGTCGTTAACCTAACCAGAATTTAGGTTAACTTACCGACTCACAAAATTTATATAGGCTTTTTAGTAGTGGTTGGCGAATTTCATCACGCTCAAAAAACAGCTCGTGCTTAGCCCCTTTAAACTGCTTGATTAGCGTATTTTTATGCCGGCTTGCAAGCTTGTATTGGGCTTGATTATCAACCACTTCATCATTTTCTGCGCTAGCTATAAATAATGGGGTGGTTATGGATAGTTTATCAAGCGCTTTAATAAACGAAAAAACAGTATTCAGCCAGCCATAAGTCACGCCACCTAATTGTAATAGTGGGGTTTGCTGATAAGTTGCTCTAAATTGCGCATAACGTATTTGGCTACTAGTTAAAGTATTAAGCGCAAACTCTTCAGGTGAGTAATCGTTTTGCCCTAGTGCATAACATCCTGAGAGCCCTAATAATGAGGCACTTGCAGCGATAAACTGTGCAATTGGCTTGGGTATTCCTTTGGTATGAATATCAAACATGGGCGCCGATAAAAATGCCCCACTAAAATCATGTGAATAACGTGCTAAGTAATCAAATGCAATGGCGCCGCCCATTGAATGACTAAGCAGTAACTTTTTACCTTGCCAGTGCTGCTGCACCACTTTTTCATTAAACTGGTTAAGATCGTGACTGTAATCTTCAAATTGTTTTACGTAGCCTTTATGGGGGTTTTTTAATAACCGATAAGAGCGACCTTGGCCTTGGTGATCAACAATAAACACTGCAAAATTATTACAATAAAGCTCCCAAAGTAGCTCTTTGTATTTATCCAGTCCTTCAATACGCCCTGAACTAATAACAATGGCAGTGTGAGCATCGTTAGGCTTGGCATAAGCATAAAACAATTCCCCAGCCGCTGTGTTTAAATACGCTTTTTTTAGCGTATTAGTATAAAACTCATTTATTGCAGGCTGATTCTTTTCAAGCTCACTTTCAGTACTATAAAACATGCTCTCTCTTTTGTATTGGTAAGCTTACCTCAACGCACAACCCGCCAGCGTCTTTATTTGATAAAGCTAAATTTCCACCATGCGCGATCACCGCATTTTTTGCAATGGCTAACCCTAAACCCGTGCCACCGCTGAGGCGGTCGCGGGCATCTGATTGCCTGAAAAACGGTTCACACAACTTATCAAGTTGCGCCTTAGGTACGCCAGGGCCATCGTCACATATTTGTATGTATATGGTATCACTGTGTTTTAAGCTGATGCTAATAGTATGTTGTGCATATTTAATGGCATTGCGCAGAATGTTCTCTAAGGCACTGGCAATCAACATTTCGTCACATTCTATATTTACTTCAACATTACCGTGTACAAGTAAGGTTTTATTGTGCTGTTTCGCTTCAAACTGAGCATCGTTAATCACATGGTCAACAATCACTTGCAACGACTGTGCTTGCAGCGATAAAGGTTGGCTATTTGCTTCTAAGCGCGATACCTGTAATACATCGGCTATCATTTTATCCAGCTGATTAGCTTCTTTTTCAATACGCAATAAATACGATTGGCTTGCTTCACTTGCTTGCATTTGCGCCAGCCCCGTCGCCATTTTTAAACGAGTTAGCGGAGAGCGTAATTCATGGGATATATCGGCTAATAAGCGCTTTTGAGCGCTAAGTAGCTGCTCTAGTTGATCGGCCATGCGGTTAAAGTCGCGGCCTAAAACTCCAAGTTCATCTTTTCGCTGACTATTTATTGCCGCACGCGCACTTAAATCGCCGTTTGAGAGCTTGATTGCTGCTTGTTTTAAACTATTTATAGGGGCAATTAAGTTACGACTAAATAAAAAACTTAATGTAAGTGAGGCGATAATCGCGATGGAAATTTTTAACCATACAGGTAGCAACCTTAAACGAATAAAGAGCGGCCGCTGCTGATTTATATCGATTTCATATAACTCAAATTCCCCTTCGGGAACACGAATACGTATGGGGCCAAAAGCTTGATAGTATTCAGTAAAAATAACCTGTGGAGGCATCCCCTTGCTAAAGTTAAGTAAGCTTAAATCAATATTGTTCTCAACATCTTTACTGATCAAAACCTCATCGCTGTTTTGTGAATTTAAATAAAGTAATTTACGTTTAGTTAAACGCGGATGAGTAATAATGTCATTAATAGATCGCTTGTGTTTATGTGCGCTGCGCTCGATAGCTCGTGCTAGGTATTCTAGGTTTTTCTGCATTGGTCCTTGCAGTGGGTCATGGCTAATGGCATTTATTAGTGAAATATTACTCAAGAAAAAGAGCGCTGTAAAAGTGCCAATAATCGTCAGCCAAAACCACGTAAAGACCTTAAAAAATAAATAATGTCGTGGGTGGCGTAGCCAACTAAAACGGTGAGGTTTATTCTCCTTGGATGAAGACATACCCTGTTCCCCTCATTGTTTTAATTTTATCACCGTCTATGTGCTCGGCTATTTTTTTACGGATATTACTCACATGCATATCTATAGAGCGGTCAAAAGACGCTAACCGCCTGCCTAATACATCTTCGCTTATTTGCTCTTTGCTAATTACATTCGGGGCGTGCTTTATCAATAAGGCAAGTATCTCGTATTCGGTGCCCGTTAGTGTGAGGGAGTTGTTATTAATACTAGCTTCTCGCGTAGCAAAATTAACAGTAATACCGTTTGAAGATATTTTTTTATTGTTATTAGACACACTATTAATGTGTTCAATACGCCGAGTAATGGCTTTAACCCGGGCAAGGAGTTCACGGTGATTAAATGGTTTTGCAATATAATCATCAGCGCCGAGTTCTAGGCCAAAAATACGGTCAAAGTCTTCACCCTTAGCGGTCAGCATAATCACCGGTGTTAATTTACTTTGCCTGAGTTGTTTTAGCACTTCAAAGCCATCTATAGAGGGCAGCATAACGTCAAGTAATATAAGCGCGTAATCGTTCTGCAAGGCAAGCTCTAAGCCTTGCTGGCCATCATGTGCGGTTTGAATGCTAAACCCTTGTGCGCTTAGGTACTCGCTCAATAACTCGCATAAACCGGTGTCATCATCAATCATTAATAGTTTCATATATAAAGCCTTACGCGCTGTTTATGGTTTTATTTTACGCGCTAAATTCATCAAAAGTTAGTCTTTACATAACCTTTACACTGCTTTGCGTTACTTTGTATTGAGTTAGTTATAGTAAACATTAGCAACCAACAACCAACCTAATATTAAGGTGATGATTATGACTAAAGTAAACACGCTATCAAAATTAGTACTTATATGTGGCTTAACAGCAGCAACGCTCAGTGCGGGCAGCGCACTTGCAAAAGGTGATGGACATAAACAAGGCCACTCTCAAGCGCGCTTTTTACTTTCTGAGCGAGCAGCAGATAAGCTGGCGCTTACGCAAGAGCAACAAACACAATTAAAAGCGATTTTTACAGCGCAAAAAACACAGATTAAAGCACTAAGAAACCAAGACAAAGACGCGCGTAAGGCACAGCGCCAAGCTTATAAAGCGCAGATGGATGCGTTATTGTCAGCGCCAAACTTTGACGAAAATGCAGCGAAAGAGTTATTAACCGCACGCCAAGATAAGAAACAGCAATTGGGATTAATTAAATTAAAAACCCAGCATCAAGTAATGCAACTGCTTAACGCTGAGCAAAAAGAAAAGTTAGCTAAAATAGAGCAGCGCCGCAGGTAGAAGGGCTAGGTGCGAGGTTCGAGGGGGGAAGCTCGTCGCCCGAAGCCCCGCCTTGTATCTACAGAATATTTTGAACCACAGAGGGAGCAGAGGCGCTTCGCGCCCCACAGAGAGAAGATCATTTATTTTTACTTTCTCTGTGTGCTCTGCACCTCTGTGGTAGATAAATTACCTAAAACCTAAAACTAACGCGGGGTAAACCCGCAGCTACAGATATAAAAAACCTTGCTATGTTAACTGCAAGGTTTTTAAATTTCTCGAACCTCGAACCTCGAACCTCGAACCTCGAACCTCGAACCTCGAACCTCGAACCTCGAACCTCGAACCTTTAAAGGTTACTTAAAAAAGTCATCTTCATTTTTTGCCATCATTGCTTCAATGTCTTCAATCATGTCTTGATTGAACTCATCTGCAGCTGTAATCGGCGCGGAAATTTTATTATTTTCAAACGACCATTCACCTAAATCAATAAGTTGGCAACGCTTTGAACAAAAAGGGCGGTGCGGACTTTGTGCTGACCATTCTACTTGTGCTTTGCAGTTTGGGCAGTTAACCATAGTTGGCATAATTTACTCTCAAATTAACATAGGCTTAGCCGCTCAATTTATTGTTAAGCAACTAAGCACTTTATTTAAAAACTAGTGACACGGTTTATCTCAAGGAGTGAGGTCACGCCCTCTGCGGCTTTTCGAAGACCTGATAAGCGTATGTTATTAAACCCTGCTTTAAGTGATACCTCAGCAATTTCTAATGAGTTACCACCGCGCATTATAATTTGCGCTATTTCTGGGGTAACTTTCATGACTTCGTAAATACCAACACGGCCTTTATAGCCATCGGTACAGCTTTCACAGCCTTTCGGTGCGTATAAAATCATGTCCTGTATTTGTTGTTCATTAAAGCCTTGGCGAATAAGCTCTTCACGGGGTAAAGGCTCTGGTACTTTACATTTAGAGCACAATCGGCGCGCTAAGCGCTGGGCTATAATTAAACTAATTGAACTGGCTACATTATACGCGGGTACACCCATATTTAACAAACGGGTAATGGTTTCTGGCGCGGAGTTAGTGTGAAGCGTTGATAGCACCAAGTGACCGGTTTGCGCCGCTTTAATTGATATTTCAGCGGTTTCTAAATCACGTATTTCACCCACCATGACAACATCGGGATCTTGACGTAAGAACGCCCGTAAAGCATTAGCAAAGGTCATGTCGGCTTTAATATTTATTTGTACTTGGTTAACCCCTTCGAGGTTAATTTCTACTGGATCTTCGGCGGTACTAATATTTCGTTCCGGCTGATTAAGTATATTTAAACCCGTATACAAGGATACGGTTTTACCCGAGCCGGTTGGGCCGGTCACTAAAATCATCCCTTGTGGTTGTTCTAGTGCATCGAGGTAGAGTTTTTTCTGTTCGGGTTCATAACCTAATACATCAATGCCTAGCATAGCACTGGATGAATCTAGAATACGCATTACCACTTTTTCACCCCATAGGGTTGGCATGGTACTAACACGAAAATCAATACTTTTACGCTCAGTAATTTTAAGCTTGATACGGCCATCTTGTGGTTTACGTTTTTCAGCGATATCAAGGCGCGACATAACCTTTATACGCGCCGAAAGCTTGGTTGCTAAACTATTCGGTGGACTAGCTACCTCATGTAAAATACCATCAATACGAAAGCGAATACGGTATTTGTGCTCATAGGGTTCAAAGTGAAGATCGGAAGCACCTTTTTTTATTGCATCCATTAAAATTTTATTAATGTAGACAATAATAGGGGCATCGTCTTTGTCATCATCTTTAGGGGTGTTATCTTTTTGAGGCTCAGAGTCTAGTTCAGCAAACTCTTTAAATTCATCTTCACTTAAATTTAAGCTACCTGTGGCATCCAGTAGTTGCTCAATTTTATGGTCGAGCTGTAGGTAGTCAACCACCACCACTTCGCATGATAAACCGGTGCTAAATTCAAAGTTTTCAAAAGCGCCGTAATCGGTAGGATCAGAGGCAGCAATGTATACTTTTCTGCCTTTTTGTACCAAAGGTAAAATATGGTGCTTGCGGATCAGCTTTTCTTTAACCAGCTCGGCAGATATTTGTGCAACATTAAAATCTTTTAAATCAAAAAAAGGCACTCTAAACAAATCAATACATTGCTGCGCTAAATCTTGGCTGTCTATTTTGCCACATTTAGAAATAAGCTCAGCAGTTGACGCAAACTCTTGTTGTTTTGCTTTTACGGTATCGGTATCAACCCGGCCGAGGGTAATAAATTTTCTTAATAACGGTGAGTTAATATTCATTGCGCACCTGATTTAATCCTTCATTTGTCAGCAATTTATCAGAAAAAAGAAAGGAATACATTAATCGTACCAATGCAGCAGGTATTTTTACTGATAAAAAATGCGCTGTTGCATGGTTTACTATCTAGCATTTAGCTTATCTAGTTATATTGTAGACTTAGCTTGCTGTAAATAATACTTATGCAGCTCAAGTAAGTCTTGTTTTACATCGTTTAAGTTACGGTTATTATCTAAAATATCATCTGCTTTATGTTGTTTTTGCTCACGAGACATTTGTGCGTCAATAATTTGTTTTGCTTGTTCAATGCTAATATTGTCACGTTTTGTAGTGCGGGTAATTTGTATTTCTACCGGTACGTCAATTAGCAAGGTACGATTACAGTAGCTATCAAGCTCATTTTCAAATAACAACGGCGCAACTAACACCACGTAGTCGCTTTGCGCGTTTTTTAAATCAGTGATCAGTTTAGTGCGTATTAAAGGATGCAGCAGCGCATTCAGCCATGCTTTGTGCTCAGAGTTACTAAAAATACGCGCTCTTAGCTCGCCACGATTTAAAGCGCCATGTTCATTAAGTATGTCAGTACCAAAATGCTTAACAATAGCATTAAGCCCTTCAGTGCCAGGTTCAACTACTTGGCGAGCAATAATATCAGCATCAACAATAGTAATGCCTAGTTCTGCCAACATATCGCTAACTGCGGTTTTACCACAGCCAATGCCGCCGGTTAGCCCTAGCACCCAGTTTTTAATATGATGGTGTGTATTATTCATAGTTAGTAGCCAATAAAATTAAAATAGCTGTTTTGTAGTTGTGACCCCCACAGCATAGTTATCCAACCGGCTATTGCTAAATAAGGACCAAAAGGAATCGGTGTTGCTTTGTCTTTACCTTGAATGCTCAGCAGGGCAATGCCAATTACTGCGCCAACCACGCTGGAGAGCAAAATAATGGTCAATAACGATTGCCAACCCAGCAATGCGCCAAACACGGCCAGTAATTTAAAGTCGCCATAGCCCATGCCTTCTTTGCCGGTTATTAACTTAAACAGCCAAAACACACTCCATAAACTTAAGTAGCCACATGCTGCGCCTATAATGGCATCGCTAGGGGTTATGGTATAACCCATAACTGAGGCAACTAACGCCAGCCATAAAAGCGGCAAAGTAAGCTGATCAGGCAGTAGCATGTGGTCAATATCAATAAAAGTTAGTGCCACCAATGCCCAAGTCATTACAATATATAATAAAGCCTGCTCAGTTACGCCAAAGGAGTAAGCAACCACTAGGCTTAAAATAGCAGTAATGGCCTCAACGCTTGGGTAACGCACTGAAATTGGGTTATCACAGGTTGCGCATTGTCCTTTTAATAATAGCCAGCTAATTATAGGGATATTTTGCCACGGTTTAATGGCCGCTTTGCACTTAGGACAGCATGAGTTAGGTTTAACTAAGTTAAACGTGTCAGTCGTTTGTGCGGGGGGGTGTTTAGCCTTTGGGCTGGTTAGTTCGTCGGCTAATAATATGCGGCATTCAGTTTGCCATTCTTTTTGCATCATTAGCGGCAAGCGGTATATCACTACATTTAAAAAGCTACCAATACATAAACTCACTAGGCCAACCGTGGTCAAATAAAACCATAAATGGGCCTGCATCGCGCTGATAATATCAATAAAAAAACTTTGCATTTATTTTACCTAAAACTAAATTCTGCTTTGATAATACAGTGGTTTTACATAAGTGCAAAGTTAGGGTTTAGGATGTTAGGTTCTAGGTTCTAGGTTCAAGGTTGATGTGTCCCCGTAACTCTTTGCCCGTAGCCCGCTAACCAAAACTTAAAGTGCGAGGTATAAGGCCTCGCTTATAAAACTATTTTTAACCACAGAGGAAGCAGAGGCGCTTCGCGCTACACAGAGGGAAAACCATTGATTGTCACTTTCTCTGTGTGCTCTTTATTCTCTGTGGTGAATAAATTACTTAAAAACTGCTGCACAAAGACGCAGCTTAAAGTCTCGCCTGCAAAACTATTTTGAACCACAGAGGGCGCTGAGGCGCTTCGCGCTACACAGAGAAAAAACCATTCATTGTTACTTTCTCTGTGTGCTCTTCATTCTCTGTGGTGAATAAATTACTTAAAAACTGCTGCACAAAGACGCAGCTTAAAGTCTCGCCTGCAAAACTATCTTGAACCACATAGGCGCTGCGCGCTACACAGAGTAATCTCTTGCTAAACGCTGACAGCTAAAACCTAATAACAGCTCTTTTGCCTCAGTGGTGAATAAATCACTAAAAAACTATACGCCCAAAGAGAAGACAATGAGGTTAAATGAGAAGACAAGGTATTAGCTGTCAGATTTTAGGCTCTTTACCCGTTGCCCGTAACCTTTAACCAAACACTTGTGCGGCGTAAAGCGCCGCTTGCAAAACTATTTTGAACCACAGGGAGCGCTGAGGCGCTTCGCGCTACACAGAGGGAAAACCATTGATTGTCACTTTCTCTGTGTTCTCTGAACCTCTGTGGTAAATAAATCACTTAAAACACGCGATATGAAATCGCTGCTACATGATTAAATAACTGAACCTAGCTGGAAGATAGGTAAGTACATGGCCACTATTAATCCACCCACTAATACACCGAGTACAGACATTATTAATGGCTCTAATAGGCTAGATAATCCATCTACGGCGTCATCCACTTCTTGCTCATAAATGGTAGCCACTTTTGCCAGCATGCCATCAAGCGATCCTGACTCTTCACCAATGGCGACCATTTGTACTACCATATCAGGAAATATTTTAGAGTTGCGCATTGCCCAGTTCATTTGGTTTCCTGAGCTGACCTCGGCTTTAATTTCTAAAATAGCATAGCGGTAAACCGCATTACCGGAGGCACCAGCAGCAGAGTCAAGCGCATCTACTAGCGGCACACCGGCAGCAAAGGTGGTCGATAAAGTCCGCGCATAACGCGCCACGGCTGCTTTATTAAGTATCATGCCTATAATCGGCAGTTTAAGTATTGCTCGGTCTGTGGCATCCCTAAGTGCTAAACTTCTTAAATGCGCTTCTTTAAATATATAGCCAAATGCCATTACCGCTATTAGCGCCATCCACCAGTACTCTTGCATAAATTCAGAAATGGCGATTACAAATAAGGTAAAAGCAGGTAGCTCTGCGCCAAAGCCGTTAAAAATATCCTGAAATTGCGGTACTACAAAAATAAGCAAAATAGAGGTTACAATCAGCGCGACTACCAATACCGCAATCGGGTAAAACATGGCTTTTTTAATTTTTGATTTTAGCGCTTCTGATTTTTCTTTATAAAGGGCAACGCGGTCAAATATTTTATCCAATGCGCCCGATTGCTCGCCCGATGCAACTAAGTCGCAATATAAATCATCAAAATAACGAGGGTGCTTTCTCAGTGCTGTTGATAAGGGCTGGCCAGCTCTTACTTCATCGCCAATGGTTTCCATCAGCTTACTTACACTTTTATTAGTGGAGCCAGAGCCTATCATTTCAATTGATTGAATCAGCGGCACACCCGCCATGAGCATAGTAGCGATTTGCCTGGTTACTAAGGCAATATCTTTAGGAGTGATTTTTTGTACGCTTTGCAAACCAAACAAAGGCTTAGCTTTACGTTTTACTTTTGAGGGGGTAATGCCTTGTTTACGAAGTTGAGCTTTAACTAAAGCGATGCTTGAGCCGGTAAGTTCTCCCTCGAGTTTTTTGCCGCGAGCGCTCACACCAATCCACTGGAAGGTGTCTAAGCCTTTATCTTCTTGTTTTTTAGCCATTACCTTGTTACCACCTACAAATTAAAAAGGTAGCATATAGCTACCTTTATACAGTTAAACTTTAAAAGTTTATAATGGGGCAGCGGCAACTGTTGTACAAGTTGCAGGCGCTAACTTATCTTCTACAGTTGTTGTACATGCCCAAGTACCAGCTGCAGCTCTCGCTAAAGTGATAGTGCCTCCCTCTACAGTCCCTGAACCAGTCATAGTACAGGCAATAGAACCTGCGCCTGCTACTGGCGCTCCTATCACAAATGCAGTACAGCGAGATGTTGGTGCTGTTAATCCTAAATTTGCGGCAGTGTAAAAGCCAGCATCACGGCCTTCTGAAACAGCTACATCGTAGGCGCTACGCGCACCTGAGATTTCAGCAAGAGAAGAGGCAACCTGTGCTTTTTGTGTATAATCCTGATAAGCAGGCAGTGCCACTGCTGCTAAAATACCGATGATTGCTACTACAATCATTAATTCAATTAGGGTGAAACCCTTTTGGTTCTGTTGTGTCATTGTTTGCATGTTTCCTCTCCTAAAGGATAATGTTGTGGTAAGCCAAACGGGTATAAGTTTTTAAACTATAACTTATGTGTTTACTTAACCTGTTACTACAAAAATAAAATCATTTTGCCAAATTTAGTGCTGCGCTTGGGCGGTAAGATATTTGCCGCAAATACACCACGCTATATGGCGACTACGTACTAACTTGACCCTTATTTGAGTATAAGCCTAACTATTAAAAGTTAGTTATAATCCCCGTAAGTTACAAGTTAATAGTGAAATAAATGTTTTCATTTATCTCAAGTTTGTACGCTTTTGTATTTTCTCATTCTTTTAAACTAATTTAATGCTAAAAACTAGTTACTCGGTATGAGTCTAACACTGTTTATTGCGCTTTTGTATGTAAAAAACTGATAAAAAGCGCATTAATTTAATAACTTGTTATAAATAATCCTTTTGAATTATTTAATGCCCTTTTTTAAAGGCTGTCAATCAATTAGCGCGGGAATATATAAATAAATTTTACATTATTTACTCAAATCGCATCGATAAATCGATAGATTGTAAATTTTTTGTAAGCGCGCCGCTTGAAATAAAGTCAACCCCAGCTTGCGAGTATGCTTTTAGCGTTTCTAAAGTCATATTGCCTGATACTTCTAATTTAGCGCGCTTATTTGTAATGCTAACCGCTTGGCGTATTTGCTCTGGGTTAAAATTATCTAACATTATAATATCGGCGCCTGCGTTAATGGCTTGCTCTAACTCAGCAAAGGATTCAACTTCAACCTCTATAGGTTTATCGGCATGATTTAGCTTAGCTTGAGCTACTGCGTTATTAATTCCTCCGCAGGCTGCTATATGGTTTTCTTTAATTAAAAACGCATCAAACAAACCAATTCGGTGGTTTGCACCGCCACCACACTTAACTGCGTATTTTTGCAATGCTCTTAGCCCTGGAATGGTTTTACGGGTATCGAGTAGTTGTGTATTAGTACCGCTTAGCTCTTTTACATAGTGCGCTGTGGTGGTGGCTGTACCAGAAAGCGTTTGAACAAAATTAAGTGCAGTACGCTCTGCAGTTAAAATAGCGCGAGCAGAACCGGATGCACTAAACAGGGTGCTATTGGCACTAACAAAGTCGCCGTCGTTCACGCATATAGTTACAACCACACTTGGGTCGACTTGCTTGAACACTTCAATGATTAGGTCTTTACCACAAAAAATGCAGTCTTCACGGGTGATCACTTTCGCATTGGCTTGCTCTGCTTGAGGAATAAGCTGTGCGGTAATATCGCCTTGTTCTGCGCTTTGGTAATTTAGGTCTTCATCTAGCGCTAAGGTAACAAGTTGGCTAATTAGGGTATGCGAAATAGACATGAAAAAGCTCATAGTAGATAATTAATTAACTAAATTTTACTCTGTTTAATTACTAAATAGAAGCAGCTAACAACTAAACTAAAAAGCTAGCGCTTAATTAACGCGTTAATCATATTTTATCGTTTAGTATTACGCTATCTTTATAGAGTTAAATCTATTAGCATCTTGATATACATCAATTTTGGTTGATTAACCTGAGCGCTGCGAACTACGGGAAACGGGCTATGGGCAGCGGGCTACATAAGTTTTAAATAAATAGTATGAAAATAGATTCTTTAGGCGTTATAAATAATATTAGCCAGCGGGCGTGTAGCCACTTTGACGAGCGACCTGCTCACTGCGATATTTCGCTGTTGGTTATTCATAATATTTCATTACCCGCAGGGCAATTTAACACTCCGTACGTTGATGACTTATTTATGGGGAATATTGATTGCAATGCGCACCCTAGTTTTAGTGATTTAGCAGGGCTTAGAGTGTCTGCACATTGTTTTATTAAGCGCTGTGGTGAAATTATACAGTATGTGCCTTTTGAAAAACGTGCATGGCATGCGGGGCGCTCCTGCTTTGCTGGGCAACAAAATTGTAATGATTTTAGTATAGGTATAGAGCTTGAAGGCACAGATACAATTAACTATACCGATGCGCAATATCAAAGTTTAGCTGCATTGGCGCAGACTATTATGCAGCGCTATCCAAAAATAATAGCCAGTAATATAGTTGGGCATTGCGATATAGCCCCTGGGCGAAAAACCGACCCTGGGGTTAGTTTTAACTGGCGTAAGTTTTTTAACCTAATTAAATAACTAGGGTCTGTTGACCTTTCAAGGTTAAATTTGCAGCAGTCTGTTTGGTATTTAGGCAAGGCAGCGCCTATGTGGTGTGGTTATTCCCCATAAATAGGCGATAACGTAGCATCAATGCCAAACAGGCGCTGCCCTTCGGGTTCTGCCTAGGGACGATTTACTCTTTGTTGCTCGGTTTTGACTTAGCCCACTAGGTTACAAACCTCGCGCCGCGATTAAATCGCCCCTAGTTTGAACAAATTATAATCCGCAAAGGTCAACAGACCCTAAATTAAGCGAGTAACAACATGATTTTGGTTTCAATAATAATAGCACTGATACTTGAGCGTTTAGGTGCTCGCTCTGCGCATTGGCAAATAAGCCATTATGCCAATGGCTACTTAAATCGCAGTGTTAATTTATTAACTAATAAAGGTTTATTTGGCACGGCTACCGGGTTTTTAATTTGGTTATTACTGCCAGTGATTGCCGTTGGGTGTGTGTATTTTTTATCTGACTTTGCATTGTGGCAGCTTGTTTTTAATGTAGCGGTGTTATTGGTGTGCTTTGGCTGTGCTAAACAGCGTGCTTTGTATAAGTCGTATTTAAATGCACTGACTCGAGGGGATCAAACCGCAGCTACTTTATATGCTTTGCAATTGGGACAAAAGCGCACAGAAGAGCAGCAGGGCGGAGAAACCGTTGGGCAAACATTAGCTTGGGTTAATTTCCGGTTTTATTGCGCGGTTATATTTTGGTTTGTGGTATTGGGGGTTGCTGGTGCTGTTTTTTATGCATTAGTACGTACCTTTGCAGACTTAGTCAGTGATAACCGCGATGAAGTGATTGCCAAACACTTTAAGCTCATTCACCGTTTGTTGTTTTGGTTAGACTGGCTACCAGCGCGTATTACTAGTTTTGGTTATTTAGTGATTGGCAACTTTAACAAAGGCACGAGTTGTTGGCTGCGCTACGTGTTTGATTTTTCAAGCCCTAACCGTAAGGTGGTTACTTATACTGCATTGGCCGCCGAGCAAGTTGAAGAGCGCTACTACGGCTGCACCTTTGAAGCTACCTGTATGATCAAACTGGTTAAGCGCAATGTACTTTTTTACTTAGTATTAATTGCCTTAATGACTTTATTTGGCGGTTTAAGTTAAAGACTAGGGGTTAGGTCATAGGTATTAGGTGTTAGGTAGAAATTAAGCCAAGCACCTTGTTTAGTTTGGTGTTGGCGGGCTGCGCGAGCAACGGGGGGCGGGCTAAAACCTCTTTACCCCCATCCTCTCTTTGTGTAATAGTTTTTTAAGTAATTTATTTACCACAGAGAATGCTGAGTACACAGAGGAAGTGACAATCAATGGTTTTTTCTCTGTGTAGCGCGAAGCTCCTCTGTGCCCTCTGTGGTTCAAAAAATAAATATTAGATCTCTGGCTTTAGGTTCTAGGCACTAGGGGTTACTTCATTTTGGCTTCTCATTTATCCCTATTATCTTCTCTTTGTGTAATAGTTTTTAAGTAATTTATTTACCACAGAGAATGCTGAGTACACAGAGTAAGTGATAATCAATGGTTTTTCCCTCTGTGGAGCGCGAAGCGCCTCTGTGCCCTCTGTGGTTCAAAAAATAAATATTAGATCTCTGGCTTTAGGTTCTAGGCACTAGGGGTTACTTTATTTTGGCTTCTCATTTACCCTCATTATCTTCTCTTTGTGTAATAGCTTTTAAGTAATTTATTTACCACAGAGAATGCTGAGTACAAAGAGGAAGTGACAATCAATGGTTTTTTCTCTGTGTAGCGCGAAGCGCCTCTGTGCCCTCTGTGGTTCATCTGGATTTAGGTTCTCGGCACTAGGGGTTACTTCATTTTGGCTTCTCATTTACCCCCATTATCTTCTCTTTGTGTAATAGCTTTTAAGTAATTTATTTACCACAGAGAATGCAGAGCACACAGAGAAAGTGACAATAAATGGTTTTTTCTCTGTGTAGCGCGAAGCGCCTCTGCGTTCTCTGTGGTTCAAAAAATAAATATTAGATCTCTGGCTTTAGGCACTAGGGGTTACTTCACTTTGGCTTCTCATTTACCCCCATTATCTTCTCTTTGAGTAATAGTGTTTAAGTAATTTATTTACCACAGAGAATGCTGAGTACACAGAGAAAGTGACAATCAATGGTTGTTCCCTCTGTGGTTCAGAAATAAATATATTTGGTGTTAGGTTTTGGTAGAAACTAAGCGCCGTGTTTAGCTTAGTGTGGGCGGGCTGCGAGCAACGGGAAACGGGCTTAAAACCTTTAACTTCTAACCTAAAACCTCCTCTAAAAGCGCAGCGTCTCTTAATCTCTGTGGTGAATAAATCACTTAAAATATATTTGCACAAAGAGCAAAGAATGAGTGAAAATGAGCAAAAAAACACAGCCTTTCTTTGCTTTTTTATAAATAAATTACTAATTGTGTTTTAATTAATACCAAGCATTATTTTGGCGAACCCCGAACCCCGAACCCCGAAAATTAAAACTAGCTGGTCTGACCATTTGTTTTTGATCTTATTAACCTTTCTTTATTCTCTGCTATCTGTGTATTATTTGAACTTTGTTTAAATTACGTTACGCTGGCCTTAGAGCTTTAAAAGTACTGTAAATTGACAGTAATTACGGTTTTTGATAACGTATGGCAAAATTTGGTATGACCAATTTACCTTTTGGTCAGGTCATTCAGTTAAAAGCCTTATTTAATGGGCTGCTAGCACTTATACAACGCGGACGTTGATTGATGTCTTTAAAAATTAAAGCGGCAAAATTATCTGATGTTATTTTACAACAACTTGAGAACATGATTCTTGAGGGGTCGTTAGCACCAGGAGAAAAGTTACCACCGGAGCGTGAACTCGCTAAGCAATTTGAAGTGTCGCGTCCGTCGTTGCGTGAAGCCATTCAAAAGCTTGAGGCAAAAGGGCTTGTAACCCGTCGTCAAGGTGGTGGAACGTATGTAAAAAATCAATTGGAAGAGGGGCTGACTGATCCGTTATTTGATTTGATCAGTAAACACCCCGAATCGCAATTTGATTTATTAGAATTTCGTCATGCGCTAGAGGGAATTGCGGCTTATTACGCAGCACTTCGCGGAACAAGCAACGATTTTGCAAAAGTAAAACAGAGCTTTGATCAGATTGCATTAGCTAAAGATGAATTAAAGCAAAAAGCCAAAGCGATTAATGACTTTCATTTTTGCATCGCAGAGGCGTCTCATAACGTAGTGTTACTGCATTTAGTAAGAGGGATGAGAAGCTTACTTGAGCAGAATGTTTTACAAAATTTAACAGTGTTACTTAAAAAGTCAGATATAAGCAGCCAATTAGCCGAACACAGGCGTTTATTAATGGATGCAGTGATTGACGGTAATCCTGAACAAGCTCGCTTAGCGAGTAATGCGCATTTAGCCTATATTGAAGAAGCATTGCTTGAAGCGGGTAAAGAGCATTCGCGAATTGAACGTAGTTTAAGACGCACCAAACAAAATTAAGCAAGTACATTCACTGTTAACTTGATTCAACAGTGAAGTATTCAATACATACATTAGTATTTTAAACATAAGGAAACCTCCATATGTCTGAAGTCAATAAAATTGACGTAGACGCGCTAGAAACACAAGAGTGGTTACAAGCTCTTGAATCGGTTGTGCGCGAAGAAGGTGTTGAACGAGCTCAGTTTTTACTTGAGCAAGTGTTAGAGCAAGCCCGTTTAGACGGTGTTGATATGCCAACAGGCATTAACACAAACTACGTTAATACGATTCCGGTTGACCAAGAACCAGCCTATCCAGGTGATGTAAATCTTGAGCGCCGTATTCGTTCAATTATTCGCTGGAACGCGATTATGATTGTATTGCGTGCATCGAAAAAAGATCTCGACTTAGGCGGCCATATGGCGTCTTACCAATCGTCTGCTGCATTTTATGAGGTGTGTTTTAACCACTTCTTTAAAGCGCCAAATGATGTTGATGGCGGCGATTTAGTATATTACCAAGGTCATATTTCTCCGGGCATTTATGCGCGTGCATTTGTTGAGGGGCGGTTAAGCGCCGAACAACTTGATAATTTCCGTCAGGAAGTAGATGGCAATGGCCTACCTTCTTACCCTCACCCTAAATTAATGCCTGAGTTTTGGCAGTTCCCAACGGTATCTATGGGTTTAGGTCCAATTTCTTCAATTTACCAAGCGCGTTTCTTAAAGTACTTAGATGGTCGTGGCTTAAAAGACACTAAAAACCAACGTGTATACGCGTTCTTAGGTGATGGTGAAATGGATGAGCCAGAATCACGTGGTGCTATCTCTTTTGCTGCGCGTGAGAAACTAGATAACCTATGTTACTTAATTAACTGTAATCTACAGCGCTTAGATGGCCCTGTAATGGGTAATGGTAAAATCATTCAAGAGCTAGAAGGGCTATTTAAAGGCGCTGGCTGGAATGTTATTAAACTTGTTTGGGGTAGCGGTTGGGATATTCTGCTTGCTAAAGACACCACAGGTAAATTACTACAGTTAATGAACGAAACTGTTGATGGTGATTACCAAACATATAAAGCAAAAGATGGCGCGTACGTACGTGAACATTTCTTTGGTCGTTACCCAGAAACAGCGGCACTTGTTGCTGATATGACCGATGACGAAATTTTTGCGCTTAAGCGTGGTGGTCATGAATCGTCAAAACTTTATGCTGCATTCAAAAAAGCAGAAGAGACTAAAGACCGTCCAACAGTGATCCTTGCTAAAACAGTAAAAGGTTACGGTATGGGTGAAGCGGCTGAAGGTAAAAACATTGCGCACCAAGTTAAGAAAATGGATATGTCGCATGTGGCTCACTTACGCTCACGTTTAGGCTTAGATGATTTAGTATCTGAAGAGCAATTAAAAGAGCTGCCTTACTTAGAGCTTGAAAAAGATTCTCCAGAGTACAAGTACCTACATGCTCGTCGTGATGCGTTACAAGGTTACACGCCAACACGTATCGCTAAGTTCTCTGAAAAATTACAGTTGCCAGAAGTTGACGCATTCAAGCCGTTACTTGAAGAGCAAAAACGTGATATTTCAACCACTATGGGCTTTGTACGTGCACTTAATATCTTATTAAAAGATAAAGGCATTGGTAAAAACATTGTGCCAATTATTGCCGATGAAGCACGTACTTTTGGTATGGAAGGTTTATTCCGTCAAATCGGTATTTACAACCCACACGGCCAAAATTACACCCCTCAAGACCGTGATATTGTTTCTTACTACAAAGAAGCAACCTCAGGACAAGTACTACAAGAAGGTATTAACGAGCTAGGTGCAATGTCGTCATGGGTTGCTGCTGCAACATCTTACAGCACCAACGACTTACCGATGATCCCATTCTACATTTACTACTCTATGTTTGGTTTCCAACGTGTTGGTGACATGGCATGGATGGCAGGGGATCAACAAGCACGTGGTTTCTTATTAGGTGCTACAGCAGGTCGTACAACGCTAAATGGCGAAGGCTTACAGCATGAAGATGGCCACAGCCACATTCTTGCAAACACGGTACCTAACTGTATTTCTTACGATCCTACTTATGCATTTGAAGTAGCGGTTATTGTGCAAGACGGTATTCGTCGTATGTACGGTGAAGATCAAGAAAACATTTACTACTACCTAACGCTAATGAACGAAAACTACCATCAGCCAGCAATGCCAGAAGGCGCTGAAGAAGGTATTCGTAAAGGTATCTACAAGCTAGAAAGCTACGAAGGCAAAAAAGCCAATGTACAGCTATTAAGCTCAGGTACTATCATGACTGAAGTGCGTAAAGCGGCGACAATTTTAAGCGAAGAGTTTGGTATTGCGTCTGATGTTTACTCAGTAACATCATTCAATGAACTTACCCGTGATGGACAAGACGTTGAGCGTTTCAACATGCTTAATCCAGAAAGCGAGCAAAAAACGCCGTACATTACTAGCGTATTAAACGACTCAGTAACCGTTGCTGCAACGGATTACATGAAAAACTACGCAGAACAAGCGCGTTCATTTATCCCAAGCAGTAACTACAAAGTATTGGGTACAGATGGTTACGGTCGTTCTGACAGCCGTGAAAATCTACGTCGTCACTTTGAAGTTAACGCAAGCTACGTGGTAGTTGCGACATTATCTGAACTTGCTAAACGTGGTGAAGTTGAAAAGTCAGTGGTTGTTGAAGCAATTAAAAAGTTCAACATCGACACGAACAAACTAAATCCACTGTACGCATAAGAGGTTTGCAATGAGTATTGAAATTAAAGTACCTGATATCGGTGGCGATGAAGTAGAAGTAACCGAAATACTAGTTAGCGTTGGCGATAAAGTTGAAGTTGACCAATCACTGTTAAGTGTTGAAGGCGATAAAGCTGCGATGGAAGTACCTGCTGAACAAGCTGGTACGGTAAAAGAAATTAAAGTAAATGTGGGCGATACAGTAACCACAGGGACTTTAGCATTCATATTTGAAGGTGAAGCGCAAGACTCTGGTGCTGACTCTAAAGAAGCTGAAAAAACCGAGGAAGCAGCACCTGCTGCATCATCGGCTTCATCAACCAAAGAAGTCACAGTGCCAGATATTGGCGATGACGAAGTTGAAGTGACTGAAGTGATGGTTGCGGTTGGCGATAGCGTAGAAGAAGAGCAATCTATCTTAAACGTTGAAGGCGACAAAGCGGCAATGGAAGTACCAGCACCCTTTGCCGGTACAGTAAAAGAAATTAAAGTAAATACTGGTGACAAAGTGAAAACGGGTTCATTAGTATTTGTTTTTGAAGTGTCAGGTGGTGATAACCAAAGTGCTCCTGCAGCTGATTCAAAAGCACAAGAGAAGCCTGCTGAACAAACATCGGCATCAAGCACTAAAGAAGTTAGCGTGCCTGATATTGGTGATGACGAAGTTGAAGTAACAGAAGTGATGGTTGCGGTTGGCGATAGCGTAGAAGAAGAGCAATCTATCTTAAACGTTGAAGGCGACAAAGCAGCTATGGAAGTACCGGCGCCGTTTGCAGGTACTGTTAAAGAGATTAAAGTAGCGACTGGCGATAAAGTTAAAACTGGCTCATTGATTTTTGTATTTGAAGTGGCGGGTAGTGCACCAGCTGCAGCACCTGCAGAAAAATCAGCACCAGCGCCTAAAACAGAATCTAAGCCGGCAGCTCAGACTGAGTCAAAACCAGCAGCATCATCTGCTAAAGCAAGCTCTGAAAGCTTTGAAAACAATAGCGCTTATGCACATGCATCGCCAGTGGTTCGCCGTTTAGCACGTGAGTTTGGTATTAACCTTGCCAACGTTAAAGGCACGGGCCGTAAAAACCGTGTTGTTAAAGAAGACGTGCAAAACTATGTTAAGCAACTGGTTAAGCAAGTTGAATCTGGTCAAGTACCTGCAGCTAAAGGCAATGCCGGTGGCGGTGAGCTTGGTTTAATTCCATGGCCAAAAGTTGATTTTGCTAAGTTTGGTGAAATTGAAGAGAAAAAACTCTCTCGTATTCAAAAGCTGTCAGGTAAAAACCTACATCGTAACTGGGTGCAAATCCCACATGTTACTCAGTTTGATGAAGCGGATATCACGAGTCTTGAGCAATTCCGTAAAGAGCAAAATGCCCTTAACGAGAAGAAAAAGCTAGGTGTTAAAATTACGCCACTCGTGTTTGTAATGAAAGCAGCAGCTAAAGCGCTTGCTGAGTTCCCTACATTTAACTCATCGCTTTCTGAGGATGGCGAAAGTTTAATCCTTAAAAAGTACATTAACATTGGTGTCGCGGTTGATACCCCGAATGGCTTAGTTGTACCAGTGTTTAAAGATGTTGATAAAAAAGGCATTATTGAACTATCTCGTGAACTAATGGAAGTGTCTGTTAAAGCGCGTGATGGCAAGTTAAGTTCATCAGATATGCAAGGTGGTTGTTTTACTATTTCAAGCCTAGGTGGCATTGGCGGTACGGCATTTACGCCGATTGTGAATGCGCCTGAGGTGGCAATTTTAGGTGTGTCAAAATCTGAAATGAAGCCTAAGTGGAATGGTAAAGAGTTTGAACCTAAGCTAATGGTTCCACTTTCAATGTCTTACGACCATAGAGTGATTGACGGTGCACTTGCTGCACGCTTTACTGTTACTCTTGCAAGTTACATGAGTGATATACGTCAGTTAGTGATGTAATTACTACAGAGTGAATAAAATCAAATCCCAGCCAGTTGTTTTTAGCTGGGATTTTTATCATTTGCAATGATACAATATTTGCACAAATGCCCTTTTCTGCCTTGCAGAAACATGGCAGTTAAATTTTGGGGCTGTGTCCCGTTCAAACAATAAAGGTAATAGCATGAGCAACGAATTAAAAACTCAAGTTGTTGTACTAGGCGGTGGTCCTGGTGGTTACTCTGCGGCTTTTCGCGCTGCTGACTTGGGCTTAGAAGTTACACTAGTAGAATCTCGCGAGACATTAGGCGGTGTATGTCTTAATGTTGGTTGTATTCCTTCTAAAGCACTTTTACACGTAGCTAAAGTGATTGATGATGCTGCAGAAATGTCATCTCACGGCGTTACTTTTGGCGCACCAAAAATTGACTTAGATGAAGTTCGTTCTTGGAAAGAGTCTGTTGTTGGCCAACTTACTAGTGGCTTAGACGGCATGGCTAAAATGCGCAAAGTAAAAGTGGTATCTGGTTACGGTAAATTTACTGGTAGCAACACTTTAGATGTTGAAGGCGCTGACGGTAAAACAACCATTACCTTTGATAACGCAATTATTGCTGCGGGTTCTAAACCTGTAAACTTACCTTTCATCCCAGAAGATGATCGCGTTATTGATTCAACGGGCGCGTTAGAGCTTAAAGATGTTCCTGAAAAGCTACTCGTTTTAGGTGGTGGTATTATCGGTCTAGAAATGGGTACGGTTTACCGCGCACTAGGTTCTGCAATTGATGTTGTAGAATTTGCAGACCAACTTGTTCCTGCTGCTGATAAAGACATCATGAAAGTTTACCAAAAGCATGTTAAAGATAAATTTAACGTGATGCTTTCAACTAAAGTAACTGGCGTTGAGGCAAAAGACGACGGTTTATATGTTACGTTTGAAGGCAAAAATGCGCCAGCAGAACCAGTACGTTACGACAAAGTACTTGTTGCTGTAGGTCGTACACCAAATGGTAACTTATTAGACGCTGACAAAGCGGGTGTAAATGTTGATGAGCGTGGCTTTATCAACGTTGATAAGCAACTTAAAACAAACGTAGATCATATCTATGCAATTGGTGACTTAATTGGCCAGCCTATGCTTGCGCATAAAGCGGTTCATGAAGGCCATGTTGCTGCTGAAGTTATCTCTGGTAAAAAACATTACTTTGATCCTAAGTGTATTCCTTCGGTCGCTTACACTGACCCAGAAATTGCTTGGGCAGGTGTAACTGAAAAAGAAGCGAAAGAGCAAGGTTTAAGCATCGAAACAGCTGTATTCCCTTGGGCTGCATCGGGTCGAGCTATTGCTTCTTCACGTACTGAAGGTTCTACTAAGCTTATTTTTGATAAAGAAAGCGGCCGTATTATCGGTGGTGCTATGATTGGTATTAACGCAGGCGAAATGCTGGGTGAAATCGGTCTAGGTATTGAAATGGGTGCAGATGGTGAAGACCTAGCGCTTACAATTCATGCTCACCCAACATTGAACGAATCAATCGGCCTTGCTGCTGAAATTTTTGAAGGTTCAATCACTGATTTACCAAACAAAAAAGCAGTTAAAAAGAAGAAGTAATTTCTTTTAGTTAATCGCGATAAAAAACCCAAGCCTCGGCTTGGGTTTTTTGTTTTTATAGCCTCAGCGTTTAGCAAAAGATTGCTCTGTTTAGCGCAGCGTCTCTATGCTGCAAAAAAAAGACTAAAGCATGCCGAGCTGCGAGTGCCGGGCAACGGGCTTAAAACCTCAAAATTAAACCTGCGCGAGGAAAACTCCCGTTAACAATATAAAAATTGTGTTTGCAAAGAGCCCAGTGTTTTATTTTACTATCTGCCCGCTGCCCGCTGCCCGCTGCCCGCTGCCCGCTGCCCGCTGCCCGCTGCCCGCTGCCCGCTGCCCGCTGCCCGCAGATATCTATTTCCTTTTATTTTAGCTACAATGCGCAGCCATCAGTTTATAGGTAATTAACCACAGTGACCCAGAGTTTAAAAAATTCAGTTTTAGCATTACGTGCCCAGCAAATAAGTGAATCTCGACGTGAGTTTAATGCCCGTGGTGGAAAAATGGATCGCTGTGAACAATGCTTAATTGCCAAGCATTACTGTATTTGTGAGGGCGCTGAGTACGCAAGCTGCGATGCTGCTGTATGTTTATTGATGTATCACAATGAAAGTTTTAAACCGTCTAACACTGGGCGTTTAATTGCGGAAATAGTTCCTGATAATTATGCGTTTCGCTGGGATAGAACCTCCCCAGATCCGGCATTGTTAGCCTTGTTGAATAATGATAAGTATCAGCCTTTTGTGATTTTTCCGGCAGAAGATGTTGAAACTGACAGGGTAGTAACGCAGGTTGAAACGCTTGCAGGTAAACAGCCATTGTTTATATTTTTAGATGGTACATGGCGTGAAGCTAAAAAAATGATCCGCAAAAGTCCTTATTTAGATAATTTGCCCGTGCTTTCTATTACCGCACAAAAGCTCTCAGATTACCGATTACGTGTAGCACCCCATGCTCACCAGTTAGGTACGGCAGAGGTGGCTATTATGGTATTAGCATTAGCGAATGAGGTTGATGCAAGTACTAAATTAGAGCAGCATTTTATTAAGTTTCGCGACGCCTATTTACTCGGTAAGCGTAACAAAGGCAGGCCGGAATAAAGTGCAGGGTATTAATACGAAAAAGCTGGATTTAATGCTTGTTCATAGTTTGAATATATATAATTCTGGCTGACCGCTGATTTTCAGGCAAAAGAAAAGCGCGAACCATCTCTAGTCGCGCTTGCGGAATCTTCTAACTTTGTTGCATCCTGCAATTGAACCTAATCAACTCCAATTTTTACGTTCCGTGTTATTACAATATTACTTTCTAGTTCTATGTAATATAGGCTATCCGAGCCTGTCTCCCTAAATCCCTGAAACATCCTGTAAGGTAAAATCTATTACCAATCCTTATTGCACATCCGAGTGCATTTCCATTGTTATCATTCCATTGTGTTGCCTTAAAGGCCTGTCCTTTTATTCCCTATCCTTTATAAACAACTATTCCGGTGTTGTTATCCATTACGCATCATCCTGATGCTATCCCTTATGCAACAATCCATTGCGATACTCATCCTGAGCCTGTCCTTAAATCCCTGTTATCCCTAAAAACCAAACCTTGGTACTCGAGTAGTTAATCCGTTTCCATTTACTCGGTAAGCGTCGTTGCTTATTTATGGGTTAATTATAGAGAGTGATTTGTAGTAAATGTAGGATAAAACCGCTTATGGTTTATATTCTTACAAATGAAATATTTTTAAATTTCATAAAATACAATGGTTTACTGTGTTTTTGGGGTGTTATGCAGGGTGTTTTTACTCATTAGCTGCCATAAGCGTAAGAGATATCTTACAAGGGTTTTCTTTTTTGGGCGTATTTATCACGAAGTGATTATATAAAGTGTGCACTTTTTGGTTCATCGCGGTAAAATTAATGATAATAATTATTAATCAGGTAAGAAAATATGAAAAAAACACTCGCGCTTGTTGTTGGGTTAATTATCTCAGCACCTGCTGTTGCAACAGATGTTGTGAATATTTACTCATTTAGACAACCTTTTTTAATTAAACCTATTTTAGATGATTTTACACAGCAAACAGGCATTAAAACCAATGTGGTGTTTGCTAAAAAAGGCTTAATAGAACGTGTTAAGCGTGAAGGTAAGCATAGCAAAGCAGATTTAGTATTAACCTCTAATTTTAGTGCGTTAATTCAGTTAGAAGAGCTAAAGCTAACGCAAACTATTGAGAGTGAAAACGTTAATAATAATGTGCCGGCTGCATTTCGTGATGGCGATGGCCAGTGGGTGGCACTCACTAAGCGAGTACGTAACGTTTACTCTTCAAAAGAGCGCTTAGGTCCATTGCCTGAGCTGAGTTATGAAGATTTAGCTAAACCTGAATATAAAGGTCAAATCTGTACTCGCTCTGGTAAGCACCCGTACAACTTAGGGTTAGTGGCTTCTATGATTGCTCATCATGGTGAAGCGCAGACTAAAACATGGCTAGAGGGTGTAAAAGCGAATTTAGCGCGTAAGCCGCAGGGAAATGACCGTGCGCAAGTTAAAGCCGTTAAAGAAGGTTTATGTAATTTAGCCTTAGGTAACAGTTACTACTTAGGTAAAATGTTGCAAGATGAAGCGCAAAAACCATGGGCAGATGCGGTTAATATTAATTTTCCAAACCAAACTAACCGTGGTTCGCATATTAACGTATCGGGTGCGGTAATTACTAAGTATGCTAAAAACCCTGAAAATGCCTTGAAACTCATAGAGTATATGACCGACAATAAGGCGCAAAATATGTATGCCTCGCTCAATATGGAGTATCCGGTTAAGCCAGGTGTTAAGCTTTCAAGTTTGGTTGCATCGTGGGGAAGCTTTAAGGAAGACAGCTTACCGCTTGATGAAATTAGCAAATATCGTCCGTTAGCCCTTAAGCTAATTGATGAGGTGAAGTTCGATCTTTAATGACTTATAAATTTCAGCTGTCGAAGTGGCAGCTTATTGCGTGGTCGACGGGTTTGTTACTGTCGACCCCGTCGTTTTTTCTACTAGTAGAATCTTTACAAGGCGACTCAGAGGTATTTACTCACCTGTGGAATACCGTGCTGTGGGACTATATAAGTAATACCGTATTACTGGTTTTAGGTGTAGGGTTACTTAGCTGTCTTATTGCGTTACCACTGGGTTGGCTCACCGCTTATTGCCGTTTTCCTGGCAAACAACAGTTTGAATGGGCATTGATGTTGCCGCTTGCAATGCCTACCTATATTATTGCTTATGTATATACCGATTTACTCGACTACGCGGGGCCGGTACAAATAACACTTAGAGAGTGGTTTGGTTGGCAGTCACCTAGTGATTACTGGTTTTTTGATATACGCACTCTGCCAGGGGCTATCATCATGATTGCGCTGGTACTCTATCCGTATTTATATTTAATTTTTAAAACTGCACTACGTGAACAATCCTTTAAGTTAGTCCAAGCAAGCCAGTTAATGGGATTAAGTGCATGGAAAAGCTTTTTTAAAGTAAGCTTGGTGCTTTCTCGTGGTGCTATTGTTGCTGCGCTGGCTTTGATCAGTATGGAAACCATGGCTGATTTTGCTACCGTTAGCTACTTTGCAGTCAGTACACTAACCACCGCAGTATACGATACCTGGTTTGGTTATTATTCATTAACTGCAGCAGCAAAAATTTCAGGGGTGATGTTGTTACTGCTGTTCTTAGCATTGATCACCGAGCGTTTTAGCCGTCGTAACCAAGCTGTATTTGAACGTCAATCGAGCGTGAACAGCGAGGCGCTTTATATCCTAAAAGGTAAGTCTGCATGGTTAGCAACGGGATTTTGTAGCTTTATTTTAATAATCTCATTTATTATTCCTATGTTTGTATTACTTAAATATGCAGTGATGTATTTTGACCAAGCGTGGAATAGTGAATTTTTTAGCTATGCATGGCAAAGTTTAAAAGTGGCTGCAGTGGTTAGTGCAGTGACGATAACACTGAGTGTTTTAGTGGTGTTTTATCAGCGCATTGCAAAACAAGCAAACCCACTTATACCTGGGCGTTTAGCAAGTACGGGGTATGCGTTACCAGGTACAGTATTAGCGATTGCGGTATTGTTGCCACTCACATTATTAGAAAATACCATTAACCGCATTCTGACTCCTTATGATTTAGATATTGGTCTATTACTGACTGGCAGCTTACTCACTATTATTTTTGCTTATATAGTGCGGTTTTACGCCGTGGCTCATGGTGCCATAGAATCAAGTTTTTCACGTATTAGTCCCTCGCTTGATATGGCAAGTCAGTCAATGGGGAAAAGCCAAGGCCGCACATTACGCTTAGTGCATTTGCCTTTATTACGCCGAGGCTTATTAACCGCTGGTTTATTGGTCTTTATTGAGTGTATGAAAGAGCTGCCCGCAGCCTTATTGCTAAGGCCTTTTGACTTTGAAAGCTTAGCAACGCACGTGTTTCAATATGTCAGCGACGAACAATTAGAGCTGGCCTCTATATCAGCTTTATTTATAGTGGTGGTGGGCTTTATTCCGTTATATTTTATTAACCGTTCAATGGAGCAACGTAGTTAAATGAGTAGTTTGATTTTACAAGGCGTGAGCTATGCATATAACGGGACTAAGGTTGTAGATGATTTAGACTTAACCTTAGGTAAAGACGAAATAGTGTGTTTACTCGGTGCCAGTGGCTGCGGCAAAACCACCACACTTAAAGCCATTGCAGGATTAATTGAAGCCAAGCAAGGACAGGTATTTATTGATGGTAAGTTAGTTAGTGATGCCAATACGTTTGTGTCACCAGAGCATCGTAATATTGGTATGATGTTTCAAGACTACGCACTATTCCCACATTTAACGGTAGCGAATAATATTGGCTTTGGTCTAAGCGGTATGAGCAAAACGGATAAACAAGCTCGCGTGGATGAAATGTTAAAGCTTGTGCATTTGGTTGGCTGCGCCGATAGGTACCCACATCAACTCTCTGGTGGTCAACAGCAACGGGTAGCGATTGCGCGTGCATTAGCTTATAAACCCAGTTTACTCTTGTTAGATGAGCCGTTTTCTAATATTGATACCCAAGTCCGATTTGAATTAATCGCCGATATTAGGCGTATTATTAAAGCTCAGCAAGTGTCGGCAGTGTTTGTTACTCACTCAAAAGAAGAGGCGTTTGCATTTTCAGATACGCTTGCGGTTATGCATCAAGGTAAAATTGCGCAGCAAGGCACGCCAGAGCAGCTTTTTGCCAAACCAAGCTCAAAGGAGGTTGCAGAATTTCTGGGTCAGGGCATATACTTAAGCGCAACTGTATTAACAGCCACTGAATATAAAACACAGTTTGGTGTGGTTAAATCAATACTGCCACAGCAATGCGCAGTGGCTAAAAAGGGTGTTATTTATGTGCGCCCACATCAACTTGAACTTGCCAGTAATAATGATAACGAGCTGGAGTGTGAGTGCGTAACTATACTAAGTAGTCGCTTTATTGGCTCTGCTTATGTATACACTGTGGTTATTGCTGAACAAGAAATAGAAGTTGCAGCTCAGTATGGCCAGTCATTTGAAATTAATGAACAGGTTATAATAAAAATAAAACCGCACACGGTGAATTTTTTTGAATCGTAATTAATCACTGTGTTTTGCTCTAAAAAGTAAGGAATAACAATGGCGCAAGCGCAATCAGGGATTTGTGCTGAAGCAAACTTACACGGTTTGCACTTATTTTTTAATGTACTTGATGGTCACGACGAATCACTTCGCGCTAAGCTTAAACAAGTGAGCGATATTGAAGATGAGTTTAGTGATCAGTTCTCTGAATCTATGCTTTCTTGCATGGTGGCAATTGGCGCCCAATATTGGCCGCATATTTTACCTGACTTCATGCCAAGCGAGCTGCAAAGCTTTCCTAATATTACCCATAGCGACTTTGTTATGAGTGCAAGGCCATGTGATTTGTTTGTGCAAATCCGCTCAGACAGAGAAGATGTAAACCATTTGTTTGCACTACAAATACTCAAGCTATTCACCCCAGATGTTGAGCTAGTTGAGCAAATTCGTAATTTTCGCTTTTTAGATGGCCGAGACTTTAATGGCTTTATTTATGCAGGCGATACTCCCCATGGCCGTCAAAAACGTGTAACGGCGTTAGTTAATAAGCCTGATAGTTTTGAAGATCAAGGTAGTTACATTCATGTGCAGCGTTATAAGCACGACTTGAGCTTGTGGCAGCATTTGTCATTACATGAACAAGAGCAAATAATGGGTCGCACACGCCTTGATAATACCTTGCTCAGTCCCGCACTTGAAAGTAGCCATGCAACCCGCAGTGAATTAAAAGATGAACAAGGTCAGGCACTGTTACTCAACCAAAGCATGCCTTATGGCGATGTATATGAGCAAGGTATGTTAGTGATCACGTGCTCTGCTAAAGGGGATGCATTCGAAAAAGTGCTAACTAGCCGACTAGGGCAGGGGGAAGATTATGACCACTGGCTTGATTTTACTCAGGCGGATATGGGCTCTGCATTTTTTGCCCCTTCAGTGCGATTTTTAAAGCAGTTATAACAATTGTAAAACGGCTACGTAGTGATCATAGCCGTTCCAATCAAAGCGTTAGTGGTTAAACCGTATCAAATAAAATACGCACACGCTCTAGTGTGAGGTCTATTTCTGAGATTTTAGCTGGTGCGATAAAAATAGTATCATCGCCGGCAATAGTGCCTAGTACGCCGTCTGCTTTGCCTAATGAATCAAGTAAACGCGCAATGAGTTGAGCAGCCCCTGGGCTGGTGCGAATAATAATCATCATTTCGTTATGCATAATATCAATAACGAGTTGGCGCAACGGGCTCTTAGCGGTTGGTACTCCCATTTCGGCGGGTAAACAGTACACCATTTCTTGTTTTGCATTACGGGTGCGTACCGCGCCAAACTTACTTAACATTCGCGACACTTTACTTTGGCTAATATTATCAAAGCCTTGTTCTTTTAACGCATCAACTATTTCGCCTTGTGAGCCAAAGTTTTCTTCTTTTAAAAGTGCTTTAAAGGCTTTAACCAATGCTTCTTGTTTGTCTTGTGGTTGCATAGTGTCTAATTAGTTATGTAATAGATACTGCAAATTCTACACAAAAATGCATAATTATGCAGCAGTTGTTTGCTTAAGTTGCCATTTTGCTGCGTTTAAACAGCAAAGTTTACAACTATGGTCGAAAATATAGCTAAAATAAGCAGGATAAATTTGTTTTTAGTCGTTAATTTCTTTATCTTATGAACCACAAATATTTCCTACCTCAAATCACGGAGAATTCCAATGAAAGTTGCTGTATTAGGTGCTGCAGGCGGTATCGGTCAAGCGTTGTCTTTATTATTAAAAACAGGTTTACCAGCTGGCTCTGAATTATCACTATATGATGTTGCGCCAGTAGTTCCTGGTGTTGCTGTTGACCTTTCTCACATCCCAACGGATGTTAAAGTTGCAGGTTTTGGTGCAGACGATTTAGATAAAGCATTAACAGGTTGTGATATCGTTCTTATCCCAGCGGGTATGCCACGTAAGCCAGGTATGGATCGTGCTGATTTATTTAATGTTAACGCTGGTATCATCAAAACATTAGCAGAAGGCATTGTTGCTAACTGTCCTAGAGCGCTTGTGGGTATTATTACTAACCCAGTTAACGGCACTGTACCAATTGTTGCTGAAGTATTTAAAAAAGCAGGTACTTATGACGCTAAGCGTGTATTCGGTATTACAACACTCGATGTGATCCGTTCTGAAGCGTTCATTGCTGAACTTAAAGGCGTAGACGTAGCAAGTGTTAAAGTTCCAGTAATCGGTGGTCACTCAGGCACAACAATTCTACCATTACTTTCTCAAGTTGAAGGTGTTACTTTCACTGATGAAGAAGTGGCTGCACTGACTCCACGTATCCAAAACGCAGGTACTGAAGTAGTTAATGCTAAAGCGGGCGGTGGTTCTGCAACATTATCTATGGGTGCTGCTGCTGCACGTTTTTGTATGTCTTTAGTTAAAGGCTTACAAGGTGAAGACGTTGTAGATTACGCATACGTTGCTGTTGAAAATGGCGATGCAGAGTACTTTGCACACCCAGTACGTTTAGGTAAAAATGGCGTAGAAGAAATTCTTTCTTACGGCACACTAAGCGCATTTGAAGAGCAAGCAAAGAATGACATGCTTGAAACGCTGAAAAAAGACATTAAAGAAGGTGTTGATTTTATGGCGTAATAGCCAAAATTAACCCATAAAAAAGCCTGCATTTGCAGGCTTTTTTATTGCTCGGAATTATCTACACAGTAAAACTTAGTGGTCGCGGTCAACCGCTATTCTAGCTAAGCTAATTAATGCTTGCTTGTAACTCGACTCAGCTAAGCAATCTAAACAAGCAATCGCTTTTTCTGCTTCTTGCTCTGCTTTTTGCATTGTGAACTCAAGGGCATTGGTATGTTTAAGTGCAGCGAGTATCTCATCTAGATGCGCCATACCATTACAGTGCTCTATGGCATCTCTTATTAACTGTGTTTGATGCTCGCTACCGTGTTGCATGGCATAAATTAATGGTAGTGTAGGTTTGCCTTCAGCTAAGTCATCACCAATGTTTTTACCCAGTTGGTCGGCATCGGCGTTGTAATCTAAAACATCATCCACTAACTGAAAAGCGGTGCCTAAATGCATACCGTACAAATTAAGTGCGTCTAATACACTATCATCTTGCTCAGTAATAATGGCAGCTAGTCCGGTTGCAGCTTCAAATAACTTAGCGGTTTTAGAATAAATAACCTGCATATAACTGGCTTCAGTAGTATCTGGGTCATTGCAGTTCATTAATTGCAGTACTTCGCCTTCAGCAATAATGTTGGTTGCATCAGCCAGTATTTGCATTATCTGCATCTTGCCAAGGCCGACCATTAGCTGAAACGAGCGAGTGTAAATAAAGTCACCCACGAGAACACTGGCGGCATTACCAAATTCAGCATTTGCTGTGGGTGTGCCACGGCGCAAGTTAGATTCATCTACCACATCATCGTGTAAAAGAGTGGCGGTATGAATAAATTCAATAATAGTTGCTAGCGTAATGTGATCTTTGCCTTGGTAACCTAGCGCTTTAGCCGCCAAAATAGCTAACATGGGGCGAACACGTTTGCCACCGCTGTTAACAATATACAAACCAAGTTGATTAACTAACGCCACATCTGAGCGCATTTGCGCATGTATTAGTTGATTGACGTCATTCATATCGCTTTCGATTAACGCCTGGATAGCTTTTATATCCATTGATCTCCGAGCCAATTTTAATGTGTGAACGGCGCAGATTGTACAACAAAAAACGCATTAGCTCGATATTTTGTGATGATTCCTTAAAAAAACACCCTTAAGTAGGTTAAATGACCTATTAACTTGGTGAATAAATGATTAAACAGCGTGGTTTAAATTTGAATCACCCTTGGCGGTTAATTGAACTACATGGGCTTGCTTTGCTATTGCTAATTTATTTTCTCTAACCGTTAAAAAGCGCTTGGCAAAGGGGGATTTTAATATAAAATAGGGGAAATATTGAATTGCTCTCAATGCAGCTACTTTTTATTCATTTAATTACAAAAAGAGGCTTGCTAGTTTTTTCGCATTAGCGTAAACTTCGCGCCCTATTGAAGAATATTTTAGTTGCGTCGATTTGAGGGCGCACAGACGGAGTTAATTATGTACGCGGTTTTCCAAAGTGGTGGTAAACAGCACCGTGTGACTGAAGGTCAAACAATTCGTCTTGAGAAATTAGACGTTGAAACTGGTGCAGCAGTTGAATTTGATTCAGTACTTTTAGTTGCTGATGGTGAGAAGATCGAGATTGGTGTACCGTTCGTAAACGGTGGTAAAGTAACAGCTGAGGTTGTTTCACACGGTCGCGGTGAGAAGATTAAGGTTGTTAAATTTAGACGCCGTAAGCATTCTCGTAAGCAAATGGGCCATCGTCAATGGTTCACAGAAGTTAAAATCACTGGCATTAGCGCTTAATTAGAGGTACTTAGAAATGGCACATAAAAAAGCAGCTGGTAGTACTCGTAACGGTCGCGATTCAGAAAGCAAACGCCTAGGTGTTAAGCGTTTTGGTGGCGAATCAGTTCTAGCGGGTAGCATCATTGTTCGTCAACGTGGAACTCGTTTCCACCCTGGCGCAAACGTAGGTATCGGTAAAGACCACACTATCTTCGCAAAAGCAGATGGTAAAGTTCAGTTTGAACAAAAAGGTCCTTTAAACCGTAAATACGTAACTATCGTAGCTGAGTAATCAGCAAGGTAGTTAAAAAACCCCGCCTTTGCGGGGTTTTTTGTTTTAAGCAAAATATATACCCAAGCCCAGCCTGCAATCAGCACGGCTTGGGTATATAATAGAGTTATTAACAAGCCAATCCCTAAAGTGAGTAATCATGAAGTTTGTAGATGAAGTAGAAATTCGCGCAGAAGCTGGTGACGGTGGCAGCGGCATCGTGTCTTTTCGTCGTGAGAAATATGTTCCAGATGGTGGACCTGATGGCGGTGACGGTGGAGACGGTGGTAGTGTTTATCTACAAGCTGATGAAAACTTAAATACCCTTATTGACTATCAATTTGAGCGTTTTCACAGAGCAGAACGTGGTACTAACGGTCAAAGCCGTAATTGTACTGGTAAAAAAGGTGAAGATCTGATTGTAAAAGTGCCGGTAGGTACACGTATCCTAGATGTTGATACTCAAGAATCATTAGGGGATTTAACCCAAGATGGTCAACGAATTGTGGTTGCAAAAGGCGGTTTCCATGGCTTGGGGAATGCGCGTTTTAAATCAAGTACTAACCGTGCTCCACGTCAAAAAACACTCGGCACACCAGGTGAAGTACGTAACCTTAAATTAGAGCTAATGCTATTAGCTGATGTAGGTTTACTGGGTTTACCAAATGCAGGTAAATCGACCTTTATTCGCAGTGTATCCGCTGCAAAACCTAAAGTAGCAGATTATCCATTTACTACGCTTATCCCTAATTTAGGCGTTGTTCGTCCTGAAGCAAATAAATCATTTGTCATTGCTGATATTCCTGGCTTGATTGAAGGTGCGTCGGATGGTGCGGGCTTGGGTATCCGATTCTTAAAGCATTTAGAGCGCTGTCGTGTGTTATTGCACATTATTGATGTTATGCCAGTTGATGGTTCTAACCCTGTTGATAATGCTTTTGCAATCATCAACGAGTTGCATCAGTACAGTCCTAAGCTTGCTGAAAAGCCACGCTGGTTAGTATTTAATAAAATTGACTTATTGCCTGAAGATGAAGCCAAGGCCCTGTGTGAGCAAATTGCAGAAGAGTTAGGTGAATCTGAAAATATTTATAGTATTGCCGCAATTAATAAATTAAATACGCAGCCATTAATTCACGACATCATGACGCTACTTGATAACATGCCTAAAGAAAAGTTTGTTGAAGTTGCGGACGAAGAGGTTGAATTTAAGTGGGATACCTACCATCAAAAAGCCACTAAAGGCGATGATGATGACTGGGATGATTGGGATGAAGATGATTACGACGTAGAAGTTGTCTACGAGCGTTAATTATAATTGTGTATATTTAAAAGGAGCTAATGCTCCTTTTTCTTTGATTAATAATAAAGTATTGGGTGTTTAGTGTGATAATTTCAATGATTGCAGCAATGGCAAACAACCGTGTCATTGGCTTAGATAATAAAATGCCATGGCACTTACCTGGCGACCTTCAGCACTTTAAGAAAGTAACCTCTGGTAAGCCCGTTATTATGGGGCGTAAAACATTTGAATCGATAGGTCGGCCTCTGCCTGGGCGTCGTAATATTATTATTACTCGCAATAAAGACTATCACGCATCAGGAATTGAAACTGTAACCACACCAGAAGCTGCACTTGAGCTTGTTAATGATGTTGCAGAGGTGATGGTTATTGGGGGCGGAAACATCTATCAGCAGTTCTTAGAGCAGGCGCAGCGCTTGTATTTAACCTTTATTGACCTAGATGTTGAGGGGGATACACAATTTCCTGATTACCAAAGTGTTGCAAACTGGCAAATTGAAGATGAAATGTTGATGACGCCTGATGATAAAAACAAACATAGTTATAAGTTCGTAACTTTGAATAAAATTCCTTAACATTATTGCCAAAATCTGAGCGTGTTGGTACAATATTAAACAGTCGAGTACGAAAAAAGTATTAATATAGGGTGTCCAATCAATGATTAAATTACCGAAGCTAGTTGTAATTGCTGCTATCGCAGTGGGTTCGTTCGCTTATACTGCGCCCGCAAGCGCTGATGATCAGTTAGCTGTTTCAGTTTGTGAGTACATTGCTGCTGATGATAAAAACCGTCTACGTAGTAAATTAAAAAGCTCACGTGTTAAGATTCGTAATATTTACGATGCAGTTTTCTGTAACGGTAACAACTTGCTACGTCACGCTGTTGCAAGTAATGCAGTTGATGCGGGTGAGTACATTGTTAAAAACTTATCAAAAAGCTCACTTGAAGATGGTGCCGATATTGCCTGGGCTGAGGCAAATCATGCTGGTTCTGCTTTAATCCCTATTATTAAAGACCGTGCAGGTCTTTAAATAAACGTTTAATAAAAAACCGCGTTTAAACGCGGTTTTTTATTTGTTTGGATACACTGTCATTTCACATCCTGTTTAACTATCTCTGCCTCCTCTAAATATTTATTCTTATTACTCTTATTACATAAAAATGTCATAAAAACTCAATACCCTATGCGCATGTCAGTTTTGAGATATGTTTATGCGTGTATCATTTTTTACCCGTTTATTAGCCATTTTACTAACGTTAGCAAGTATCCTTCTAGCTGCGACTTTATTGTGGGCAAGCCATACATTACTAAAACTCCAACAACAAGATAGCGCATATAGCCAATTAAAAAATAGCATAATGGTTGAGCTGGCCGATCATTTGGAGAGTTACTTAGTACAAGGTAATAGCCAATATTTAATAAAATCATCAACTTTGATTGAGCAGCTTAAAGCGCAACAGTTAACAGCACTGCCTCCTGAGTTAGAAGCTCGTCTATCAGCACAATTAATTTCATTAAATACAGATATTAATGGTAAATACAGAGCACTTGGAAAACTCTCTGGTAATGAAACGGCGCTGTTAGATAACGCACTGAGACAAATGGCGGGCTCAGCCTCTTCACTTATTAATTATGCGCAAAAAGCATCAACGCAAACCAGCAACGCCCTTAGCTATAATAAATTAGCGAGTGATTATTACAGTGAAGTGGTTAATTTATCTTTATCGACCTATCAATTAATAAATGATTACCAAGCGGAGGTAGAGAAAAGTCTGCATCAAAGTATTAAAAACCTAAATTTATTGGCTGTCGAAATTGAACAGTTACCTAACTTAGCGGTAATGACTGAGGTTGATGAATTTGCTTTATTTGTAGATGAGGGACCGGAAGATTTGGCAGCTGAAATAAAAGCAGAGTTGGTGAGTTGGCCTAAACGCTATCTGCGCGATTTAAGTAGTACTTTATCGCAAGCAAAACAGCGTCGTTTAGGAACAAATGAATTACGAAAACAAATTAGCTTACTATCAAAAACAGTGATTGAAGCAGAGCAAACATTAAAAGCGCAGCAAGATACCGTGAAACAACAAGTTTTTTGGGTATTTGGAATAGCGATAGGTGGATTAGTAATATTAGCTTTTGGTGTTTATTGGGGGCAACGTAAACAGGTTTTACAGCCTTTGCGACAGCTGCGAGATGGATTTGCATTCTTAATCGAAAGCAATGAGTTAAAAAAAATTACAGTAAACAACCCTCAAACAGAGGTGGGTGAAATAGCGCAGTATTTTAACCAGTTAATTGAGCGCCAGCGCCTAGAAGCTCAAGAGAAGGCAAATATGCTCAATGTAGTCAGCCAGTTCATGCAGCAAATGAGTGAGCATTTACACACGATTGGCCAAAAAAGTAATGCGAGTTATCAGCAGGTAAATCACAATGAAGAGCTGCTTCTTAATATTCAGCAACTTGGCGAGCAGGTAAATCATATTAATGCTGTTGCAGCTGAAAATGCTCAAAGTACCTATGAAGCAATGCAGCAAAGTGTTGGTTTTGCTAAAAATATGCTTAATGCCAGTTCAGATACACAGCAGCGTATTGAGCAGGGAATGCATAGTGTTCAGGAGTTATTGAGCGGGGTGCAAGGAGTAAGTAATATTATTACCGTTATACGTACCATCGCTGAGCAAACAAACTTACTCGCGCTCAATGCTGCGATTGAATCAGCAAGAGCCGGTGAGCAAGGTCGGGGTTTTGCCGTGGTTGCTGATGAGGTAAGGCAATTAGCTATGCAAACTCAAGGTTCGTTAAAAGAGATTAATGATCAATTGGCGTTATTAAGTGAAAACTCTCAAGAAGTCTATAAACAAATCAATGCATTAACTGAGGATGCACAGTTACAAACAGCAAATGCTCAAGAGCTTAAAGCAAACTCTGAAGGAGTTGCAGATAATGCGCAGCAGGCTAATAAAGTTGCGGTAGATGCAATGGAATTGGCTAAACAACAAAGTGAGTTGCTTCATGGTTTTACTCTATCAATGCATGATATGAAAAGCCAAGTAAGTGAGTCGAGTGAATTAGTTGCTGATATAGGCTCGCAGTTAGAGTTGCAAATGATATCTATTAAAGAAGGTTTAGGTTTAGGTAACAACAGCGATTAATCGAAGACGAATTAAACATTAATCTGTATGCTAAAAGACTACGTAATTACCCTAAGGAATTAATATGATAGAGCAAGGTCAGACAATACCTGCAGTAAATTTATCTCAGCTTACTGATGAAGGTATGCAAACACTCACTAATAATGAATTATTTGCAGATAAAAAAGTTGTGCTATTTGCGGTGCCGGGTGCTTTTACACCCACTTGTTCGAATGCTCATTTGCCTGGTTATATCGCGCTAGCTGATAAAATTAAGGCTAAAGGTATTAACGCTATCTATTGTGTATCAGTTAATGATGCATTTGTGATGAAAGCATGGGGTGAGTCACAAAACGCAGAGCATATAGACATGCTTGCAGACGGTGATGCTAGTTTTACTTGTGCCTTAGGGCTTGAAAAAGATACCGCAGGCTTTGGTGGTTTGCGCTCGAAACGTTACGCTATGGTTGTTGACAATGGTGTTGTTAACCAATTATTTGTAGAACAAGACAAAGAATTTGTAATAAGCAGTGCTGAAGCTGTTTTAGCTAAGCTATAACTAAGTTGTTTTAATTATTGAATAAAAAGCCGATACATATGTATCGGCTTTTTTATCTAAGGAGAGAATGGATTATGGCTGGTATTGACCGCTTAGCGTTAAACCAGAGAAGGTTTGATACGCATTAACACTTAAGTGCCATGTGCCTTCTTGAGGATTACTAAACGTACAAGTTTCAGCGTTACCATTTTTATATGGGCGACAATCATAGCTAGAGCTAGTTGGTTGGCTGCCAAACTTTACAAATAAATCTGCATCACCGGTGCCGCCTGATGTTGTTACAGTAAAGTTAGCCATGCCAGCTGGCACATCTAGCGTGTAATGTTTCCATTGACCTGCTGTTGCAGAAACATCACTTACTGTACCGCCACCAGCTTGAGGTGTACCTGAACCACCACCGGTTGAACCACCTGTGATGTTACCAACTAAGCTCACACCAGTGTATGCTGAGTAACCACGTAACATTACATGGTAAGTACCTGCCGTTGGGTTATCGATAGAGCACTCTTCACTGTTACCACCTTTATAAGGACGACAGTCATATGTAGTGGTGGTTGGTTTGCTGCCAGCACGTACATACAAGTCAGCATCCCCTGTACCACCGCTCATAGTGAAAGTAACATTAGTGGCACCGCTTGGGACTGTCATTGTGTAAAAGTCTTGTGCACTTGCTGCACCACTTAATCCCGTTTTCACTTGTCCATCAACAAGCTCATTATCACCGGTTGTTGGCGGTGGCGTGCCACCAGATGCAGCGGCAACAGCGGCTGCAGCATCCACAATACCTGTGCCACAGCTAGTACATGTTGCAGAGAAAGAGCGAGTCGTTGTTTTCAAGATATTTTCAATTTCATCAGGGGTCGCATTTGGTTTAGCTTGCTTGATCAATGCTGCAACACCCGCAACATGAGGTGCAGCCATTGAAGTACCCTGCGAAAAGCCATAGCTGTCGCTTGATGGTGTTGTTGAACCTGAGTTGTAAGTAGATAAAACACCCTCAGAATCATTTGCAAAGCTTTGTGCGCCACCCGGTGCTGCCACATCTATATTACTACCGTAGTTTGAGTAATATGCGCGGCCACCGTTACGACCAACTGATGCAACATTAACAACACCATTACAGTTACCTGGATTGTAGTTTGCAGAATTATCGTTATCGTTACCTGCAGCAATAACAACAACAGTACCGTTGCTACGTGCTGTGTTAATCGCATTTTGAGTTGTTGAGCTACATGCGCCTGCACCACCTAAACTCATGTTTATAACATCAGCAGGGTTAGCATTTGCCGACGTACCCGATACATTACCGCCAGAGGCCCAAATAATGCCATCAGCGATATCAGAAGTTAAACCGCCACATTTACCTAATACACGTACAGGCACTACCTTTGCGTCGTAAGCAACACCAGCAACGCCTTCACCGTTATTGGTTACCGCAGCGACAGTACCTGCCACGTGAGTACCGTGCCAGCTAGAACCTTGTGCACCATTATTACCACACTCACCGGCTGCAACTGCATCCCCCGGATCGCGAGCATCGTTATCACGGCCATTGCCATCATTAGCCACTGATAGATTAGAGATCATATCGTAACCAGGTAGAATATTAGCGTTTAAATCAGCGTGCGGACGATAACCAGTATCAAGAACAGCTACAACCACGCCGCTACCTGTGGCAGTATCCCAAGCTGTTGGTAGATTTAGACCACCGGCTTGCTCATAGTAATGCCATTGATCGCCATAACGAGGATCGTTTGGTGTTGCAAATGGCTTTAACATTTGATCGACTTCAATGTATTCAACATTGCCTGAATTAACCATTTCTTGCATAAACTGTTGTGCTTCTTCAGCATTGAGTTTTTTGTCAGCACGCATTACGTGATGGTTGTTTAATGCCATTGCGCGGATATATTTAGCTTTAACTTTACCTTTTTTTGAGGTGAAGTTTTTTACAAAGCTTTGCGCTTTTTTGTTCATCATTGCAGGCGATGCGTCAGCTGTTGATGTGCTCATCATATCGCTATTATTTTTATATTTGATAATGAACTGAGTTTCAAACCCACCTTGATTTTGCATTTTAGCTGAGGTTTCAGCCATTGAAGGCGCGATTGCTTGTGCTGGATTTGCCATACTTGAGCTGGCAGCAAATAGTGTACTTATTGTTAGCGCAACAGCGCATTTTTTAAATGAATTATTAGAAGTCATAATTACCCTTAGTGTTATTATTATTTGTGGATATCCACAAAGCGGGTACAAAGGTAAATGATCTGTTAACTATTTTGAAATATTAAATACGCATGTACCTATTTCATTTAGTTATAACCGCGTATTCAGTGAGCTTTCAATTGTTTTGTATTTAATTTTTTATTTGTTGCGATCCTAATGTATTAGATTTTTTCGGTGTTTTTTATCATTAATTGGCCTTTGTTGATAAATTAAAAACAATATAACAACTATCTGGTTATTATCGAAACTTTGTTATAATCCACCAAAGTTTTTAAGAGATAACTAAATGACTCACGTTGATATAATTGTGATCGGTGCAGGTGCAGCAGGTTTAATGTGTGCAGCGCAAGCAGGGTATCGCGGCCGAAGCGTTACAGTGCTTGATATGGGTAAAAAGCCAGGACGTAAAATTTTAATTAGTGGCGGCGGGCGTTGTAACTTTACTAACGAAAATGCGAGCCCTAATAACTATTTATGCGCAAATCCTCATTTTGTAAAATCGTGCTTAAGTCGTTATACGCAGCATGACTTTGTAGAGCTTGTAGACCGACATGGTTTGGCGTATCACCATAAAACATTGGGGCAATTATTCTGTGACAATAGCGCACAGGACATTGTTGATATTTTACTTACCGAGTGTGAGTGGGCGGGTGTTACTATTAAACTACGTAACGAAGTGTTAAATGTTGCTAAAACAGCAATGGGTTACAGTGTCACAACTGAGCAAGAAACACTTACTTGTGAGTCGTTAGTCGTTGCATCTGGTGGTTTAACTATGCCTAAGCTTGGTGCTACGCCAATAGGTTATAAAATTGCAGACCAATTTGGTTTAAAGGTATTGCCGACGATGGCTGCTTTAGTTCCCTTTACCTTACATCAACACGATAAAGACCGTTTTGAAGGGCTTTCGGGTATTAGTATTTCTTGTGAAGTTACAAGCGAAGATGGCACTGTATTTAAAGAGAATATTTTATTTACTCATCGCGGCTTATCCGGGCCTGCCATATTACAAATAAGCTCATTTTGGCGAGCAGGTCAGGCGGTAACGATCAATTTACTACCTGAACTCGATTTAAAGCAACAGTTAGCTGACTGGCGAGAAACGCAAGCGCAAAAATCGTTAAAAAATAGTCTCGCGACTATCTTACCTAAGCGCTTTGTTGAAATACTTCATGACAGTAAAGCCATTCCCGATTGCAATATTAATCAACTGACGCATAGCCAAATAGATGCACTCGCGGATTATATTCATGCGTGGCAAATTAAGCCAAATGGTACAGAGGGTTACAGAACCGCAGAGGTGACTTTAGGTGGTGTAGATACCGACGAGCTAAGCTCAAAAACATTTGAGGCTAAAAAAGCTAATGGTTTATATTTTATTGGCGAAGTAACCGATGTAACGGGTTGGCTTGGAGGTTATAATTTTCAATACGCATGGAGTTGTGGATTCGCCGCTGGGCAATACGTGTAAAAAATAGCTCACCACAGCTTATTAAACTTGCCATTTTAGCTCTGAAGTGGCATTTTTATTTCTAATTTTTAAGTCTATATTGCTGCATTTTGCTATTCGGTTTTTCGGGAATGGTCATTTCGATTATGCCTGCCTCAATCGCAGGCTTTAAGTAGCGCTTTCTAAAATGTTTTCGATCTTTTAATCCTAGCTGATTTTGTAGCTCTTGTCGGTTTAACGGCCTTTCGATTTGATTAAATACATTGATTAAAGCGATGACTTGGGGGGCTTGCAGATTTATATCTAAAGTCTCTTCAACTTGAGGGGGGGTTGTGGGGTTTGGTTCTTTGTTATTGATTTTAAATCACTTTTTAAAACGTTTAATGCTGAAAGTAATGTCTCTAACATGTACTCAATAAACACGGATGAGTCACCGATTTTGGTACTTAGGTTAATGCTTTCAACGTATTGTTGGCGTGTTGTCGCGATTAGGTTATGAATGTTTAGCAATGAAAATAGCGTATGCCACTGCGATAATTGCTTAGTTTGCCACACACACGCTAATTCAGTATTACCCTGTGCAAAAGGTTGAATAAACTGTAATTCATAATGACATACTGCGCTACTGATTAAGGGGTGATGCGCGGTTGTATTAAACCACGCAAATAACTCCTCTACCATTTGTGGCACTCGTATTGCCTGTGGTGCCATTTGTGCACCACTTTTTAATGCTAGACTTTGCTGCCTATAACTGCCTGACTTTTCACTTTGATCTTTCATTAAGCTGCGATGTAAGCATAACAAGTTGTCTGGGTTTGATAAGTCAGATGCTGTGAATTGAAACTCAGGGTTTTTCATTTGTACAGAGGTGAGTTTTTGTTGCTTATAGTGCTCAAGGGTTGCTGGTGAATATAAGACACTGATTTTACCTAAAGCTTCACTAATATTTGCAATGCTGTGAGTCATACTGGCTGAAATCGAAAATGGGGGAGTGGTATTGCTCATTTCGTTATAGAGGATAGAGGTTATGTAAATCAGGGCGTTAGAATACGCGAACTAAGCATAAAAGTCAGTTTTAATAGTGATTTAGTATTTATTTAAAATTTCATATAGTCCTTAATTGCTGGTTTTAAATGTTAAACCGACGCCAAATAGCGCCGGTTTAATTATTAGAATAGTTACTCTTCTACAAACGCTTCACCTTCGTTCATCCACTTAGCGGCTGGCTTGCCTTTTAAGTAATGATCAAAGTACTGCATCATGCGTACGGAGAAATCTACCTGATTAGGGAATTGCTTTAAGTGATGCGGTTCACCTTCATATTGTAAAAATGTGGCATCTTTACCCGCACGGCGCAGCGCTAAATAATATTGTACGCCTTCATGCCATGGCACAGCATCATCTTTGTCGCCAAACATAATCAGAATAGGGGTATTTACTTTATCGGCAAAAAAGACTGGCGAGTTTTCAATATAAAGCTCTGGGGCTTCAAATAAGCTTTTACCAATACGGCTTTGCCCTGTTTCATACTGAAATTGGCGAGCAAGCCCTGATTTTAAGCGAATGCCACTGTAAGCGCTGGTCATGTTAGACACTGGCGCACCCGATACCACAGCTTTAAACATATCAGTTTCGGTGATCATAAACGCGCTTTGATAACCCGCCCATGAGTGGCCTTGTAACCCTATTTTATTAGGATCGGCAATGCCTAAATCAATCAGCTTTTGGGTGGCGTTGATCATGGTTTGCGTTGACGACTTACCTGGGTGACCTATTTCAAAGCGAATATCAGGTAAAAAGATGGCGTAGCCATTTGATGTAAACATTGGGAAGTTAGGGCGATGATTTAATTCCATTTTAGGGAAGTCGTACATACGCTGGCTCATATAGCGGTAAAAGTACACCACAACCGGTACTTTATCGCCTTTTTTGTAGCCCGCAGGTTTGATTAATACCCCTTGTAAATCTTCCCCATCAAAGCCTTTATAGCTGATAAGCTCAGGTTCTTGGCCCCAAGCGAAGTTATTAACTTGTGGATTTAAGTTCGTGACCTTTTGTGGCTTATTAAAGCTAAAGTCAGTTTGGTAAATATCAGGGAATTGCTGATAGGTTTGCTCAGTAAATAAGTATTTATCGGCATTTTTGGCTTTTTTAATTACATCAAAGCGTTTATTGCCTGTGAGTACTTTAGTAACGTTAAGCGTTGTTAAATTAAGTTTAGCAACTTCTCTTTGCTTACTTTGTAAGTTAATTGCAGAGAGCAGCAGTGTATCCTTACTGTTAAAGCCCACTTGGCTTTTATCAAGTGTGATCACTCTGTACTGAGTATTACTTTGTTTACCATTAGTTAAGCGTTTGGCTTGCTTGGTATTTACATTAAACGACCAAATATCGTATTTGCTATAAACCAGTATTTCGCTGCTATCGTTAAGCCAGCCAGCAAAGCCATAGCCAGGCTGCTTAGATGGGTAATCGTGTTTGTCATTGGCAAAGGTGGCGTTAACTGCTTTGCTGAGTACGCTCACTTTGTTATTGCTTAAGTTTTTAAGCTGTACTTGGTTATTATCAAAGTAAGCAGCAAACTGACCATTAGGCGCAAGGCTTGGTCTAAATGGGTAGTCGTTAATAATAGGGGTTTGTTTACCCGTTTTTATATCAACAGCAAAGTAGTCAGCAAAAAAACCGCCATACATTACTTTTTCAAGATGAGCTAAATTTGAGTAACCTAATAATGAATCCGGGCGTTCAGTATTAAGTGCGACCTCAGGCATATTTGGTGTGCTTAACTGCACAACTTGTTGCGAGTTTACATGGTATACCGCCGTGTAATGTCGATTTTTATTATTTTCATTCCATTGCTGCTCTTCGCGAGGTTTAATTTGCGCATCGTTGTTGTGCCATACATTTAACCCTTTTTGGTCGCGAATAACCTCAAAGTCATACAGTGACGACTCATCGGTATATTCCTTTTGTTTAACTTTTTCAGCAAGTTTTGGGCGGTTTTCAAAGTACAAGCGTGTACCATCTTCGGCCCACGTTAATGTCGCGGTTTTACCCATTAACCATTCTGGGTTAGGTGACTGCACAGTGGTAAGCGTCTCGTTTTGCCAAAGCGTTAATTCGTACTGGCGGCGGCGCTTATCATCGTTCACATAGTTACCTAAGGTAAATGCAACACTCTTATTGATTGGATGCCAAGCTATTTTGCTGGCAACCACACCCGGCTCATCAATTAATACCGTGCTGGTGAAGTCATCGAGTGAAAACAAAGTAATTTGATTATTGTTACCATCCACATAGCTTTGGCTCACTAATAGCTGATCGCTGGTGGCGCTAATATCATAGGTGAAGGCACTTTCAAGAGTATGGGTGCGCTTATCATTTAAGTTGATGATAACCAGCGGGTAGCTTTTATCTTTTTTGTCAGCAGTGATAGCGCTATCGTTATCGGAGGTTTTATCATCCGCGTCGGTGCTTTCATTTTTGCGATAGGCAAGCCACTTCCCGTTATTAGCAAGTACGTAGTCTTTTACGTCATTAAAACGTTGTTGCTCACCAGTTTGGGTATTCACTAATACTAAATTGTTTTTTAAGTCACTTTTTTTCTTTGTGGTTTCTTTTTCAAGTAGGGTAGGCACTTGAGTGAATGCAACCCAGTTCGCCATTTTGTTAATTGTAGGGCGAGTGCCTCGCTCTACTTCAGCAATAAGCTTGTTATTATTTAGCGAGTAGACTTGCCCTGTGGCATTACCGCGATAAGGGGTTGCACTTAAAGAGAGAATTTGACCATTTTCAGAGAGCTGCGTGCCTTTTGCAGATTTAAAATCAAATACATCTTTAAATTCTAGTGGCTTATTTGCTAAGGCACTGGCGCTCGTTAAGCTCGCAATAAGTGCGCTGCCTATAAGAGTGAGTTGTGTTTTCATTATAGATTCTCGTTTTTTAACATTATTTTATTGTAACGAGTTTTAATAACAATTCGAGTAGATACGATAAGTGGTAGCAGGGCAGAGATGAGAGGTTAAAAATGAATGGTAAAAGGTAAAACTTTCGGGCTACGGGATGCGAGGTGCTATGTATCCGTAAAAAGTTAGGGAAGCGGACGTTTAATTGTGGTTTTTAATTTTTTTACTTTCTGCTCTGTGTTCAAATTTATTTTTAATTCTAATTTATAAAAAGAACACAGAGTTTATGTGGAGTTGGTGATAGGCGAAGGTTAAAGAGTTTAATTTAATAACCTTGCTAGCAAGATTATCATATTACCTAAAACCTTATAACCAAATTTTTTGTAATTCTGGCCATTGTTTTTCAAATTGTTCACTTGGGCGAGCACTAAAATTACTGCGCACAAACTGATTCATTTTACCTTCAACGTAGGCAAGCAGAAAGTTAGCTAGGGTTAACTCATCGCTTTGGAAGTTTTTACCTTCACGTAGCTTACGCTCTCTAAGAATTTGTTTGAATTGGGTTTCTAGCTTTTCAAATAAGCCTTGTACACGTTCGCGAAGTCGTTCCTGCTCACCTTGTAGGGCGTCGCCTGTTAATATACGAGTAATGCCAGGGTTTTTCTCAGCAAATGTTAGCAGCAGTAATAGGGTGTTATATACGCGTGCTTTGCTTTCTTTTTCGTTATCTAAAATAAGATTAATACGTGATAGCAGGGTGTCTTCAATAAATTCAATTAACCCTTCAAACATTCGCGCTTTGCTAGGAAAATGACGATAAAGAGCCGCTTCAGAAACGCCAACTTCTGCGGCAAGTTTGGCTGTTGTAATTCGCTGGCCTGGGCTGGTTTCTAACATTTGTGCGAGTGCTTGCAGTATTTGCTCTTTGCGATTACTTTTTTTTGTCGCAGGCATGAACATTCCTTTTTTAATAGTTATTTTTTCTACATCAATGTGCGATAACACAGCTACCGGCCTAGTGCTGCTACAGGCAGTAACCAGTGAGGCGGTATTTTCACGTGTTACGGTGAAGCTCTGGTACTGCGCAAGCATTAAACTATATTAGCGAGATAAAATTACACTAAAAGGTCACAAGGCGTCATCATGTTAATGTTTTATTCAGTTTGTTTCCAGCCTTTTTATAATCGTTTGGCAAGCTGTTCGATCACTTTGATGGCTATTTCTGTTTTGTTGGTCTCAGGTAAATCGAGTTGTTCATTTTGCCAGTAAAGAGTGAGTGCGTTACGCTCTGAATTAAAGCCCAAATCACTTTGCGATACGTCGTTAGCACAAATCATATCGAGGTTTTTATTGGCTAGTTTCCCTTTAGCGTAATTAGCAACATTTTGCGTTTCTGCTGCAAAGCCGACAGTGTAAGGGCGGCTTTGTGTAAGGTTTGCCACCGCTGCTATAACGTCTGGGTTCTTAACTAAGCTAAGAGTGAGTTCATCACCTTGTTTTTTCATCTTTTGTGTGGCGATATTTGCTGCACGGTAATCGGCTACAGCAGCGCAGCCAATAAAGGCGTCTGATTGAGGGGCGTAATTGAGTGACTCTTGCAATAGTTGCTCAGCACTTTCTATATTAATTAAATTAACCCCTTGCGGTGCGGTAATGGTTACCGGGCCTGAAATTAAGTTAACTTGTGCGCCAAATGATAAAGCAGCTTGTGCTAGTGCATAGCCCATTTTTCCTGAGCTGTGGTTTGATATAAAACGCACCGGATCGAGAGGTTCTCGGGTTGGACCTGCGGTAATAGTAATGGTTTTACCCGCTAAGAGTTGTGGTTGCGCAGGTTCAGTGCATAAACTCACTAATTCATGCGGTTCAAGCATTCGCCCTGCACCTACATCACCACAGGCTTGCTCACCCTTACCAGGTCCCCAAACAGCAACGCCACGCGCCTTTAAAGTGGCTATATTAGCTTGCGTTGCAAGGTGTGCGTACATTTGCTGATTCATTGCCGGCGCTATGGCTACTTTTGCAGGGGTTGCGAGCAATAACGTAGTGAGTAGGTCATCAGCAATGCCTGCGGCCATTTTTGCAATAATATTGCTGGTGGCAGGGGCAACTAAAATTAAATCAGCCCATTTGGCAAATTCAATATGTCCCATTGCAGCTTCTGCTGATGGGTCGAGTAATGAGTCAGACACCATTTCACCACTGACTGCTTGCATCGTTAGCGGGGTAATAAAATGCTTTGCTGATTCAGTCATTACAACTTTAACGTCACAACCATGGTCTTTTAAACGTCTTACGAGTTCGGCACATTTATAGGCTGCAATTCCACCGCTAATTCCCAGCACTATTTTTTTATTTGTTAAATTAATCATGGTTGTTCATCAATTTTATAAAATATGCTGGCTAAAATAACAAATCTTGAGCGTGACAGCTAAGATAAAATGCGTTTTATCGCGCTAATTTTTAATTTTGCATTACAGTTATATGATACTGACCGCTTTCAAGGATGAACGATGCAATTAACCTCTCTGCCTAATTCACTCAGACCGCGAGAAAAGCTGCTAGAAAAAGGCGCAAAGGCACTCTCTGATGCTGAACTATTGGCTATATTTTTACGTACTGGTTTACCCGGTATGAATGCGATAGAGCTGGCACAGCACTTGCTCAATGAAAATAAAACTCTGCATAATTTGTTTAATGCCAGCATAGATGAATTTTGTGCGCAAAAAGGGCTAGGAACAGCTAAATATGTACAGCTACAAGCGGTACTTGAGCTGAGTCAGCGTTATATGCAAGAAGGCTTTGTTCGCGATGCCGTTTTTAATTCCCCTCAAGCTGTATACGACTATTTAACCCTGCAAATGCGAGGGCTGCAGCAGGAGGTGTTTATGGTGTTGTATCTTGATAGCCAAAATCGTTTATTGAAAGATGAAATCTTATTTTATGGTACGATTAACGCAGCCAGTGTGTACCCGCGTGAAGTAGTCAAAGCAGCGTTAAAAAATAATGCGGCAGCGGTTATTTTTTCACATAATCACCCAAGTGGTATTGCAGAACCGAGTCAGGCCGATAAGTTAATTACCAATAAATTATGCCAAGCACTGCAATTAGTCGACATAAATGTGTTGGATCATATTATTATTGGTGGTGAAAATTGTGTTTCGTTTGCTGAACGGGGACTTATTTAAGTTTATCGCTCGCAGATATGTGCTAAAAATGAGCGGTTTAGTGTGTTTTGGCAAATTAGTTTAATTTAAATGCAGTTTTTACTTTCCCTAAGGGCATTCGATCTTTATAATTAGCCGCTATAAAATTTACACATGAGCTGGTTGGATAAGATCAGTATTTGATCTTTGCCTGTAAAAGCTGTATAAAGAGCGCCCTTCGATTTATCTCTAGGGCACAAATACATGGCCTTAGGGGAAAATTAAGCTCGAGCGAAGTTATTGGAGATATATAGACATGTCTAAAGTATGTCAAGTTACAGGTAAGCGTCCAGCGGTTGGTAACCACCGTTCACACGCGAGAAACGCGACTAAACGTCGTTTCCTACCTAACCTACAAACACACCGTTTTTGGGTTGAAAGTGAAAAACGTTTTGTAACATTACGCACTACTACTAAAGGTATGCGTATTATCGATAAAAAAGGCATTGACACGGTTCTTACAGAAATCCGTGCTCGTGGCGAAAAAGTTTAAGGAACTGAATTATGCGCGATAAGATCCGTTTAGTTTCAACTGCTGGTACTGGTTTTTTCTACACTACCGACAAGAACAAGCGTAACATGCCTGAAAAAATGGAAATCAAAAAGTTCGATCCTAAGGCTCGTAAACATGTGATTTTCAAAGAAGCTAAAATCAAGTAATTTAGTTTTCTTTCAGAAATGTAAAAACCCAGCTTATGCTGGGTTTTTTGTTTTTAAATCCACTCTATTAGCCACCGAAAATATACCTACCCTAATAATGTCCATCTAATACCAATTCGCAATAATACTTAATCATTTTACAGGACTAAACGTGTCGCTATCTGCGTTAAAAAATTCTCATTTAGAACAACTAAATAGCAAATTTTTTTCCTTGCTATCAACACGTTTTTTCATCCTCAAAATAGACCACTTAATTAAGCGAATGGGTATAACCAAAGAAAACATAAGGAGTACGGGCATTAAATGACTTTACAGACTAAGCAGTTGAGTGTTGTGTATTTAGAGTGAGATTGTGGGGCGTGTAAGCATACCTAATGAGGAAGTGGGTGTTTTACTATGACTTCACTAGGGTGTGAGCTGTAAGTAGCCCTAGGGCTACTTACAGTGCGATATTTATACTTTAAAGTTCTCTACTGATATTCTTAGTTCTTCGGCTAACTTAGCCACTTCTGAACTTGAAATATTAGTTTGTACAGCACCTTCTGCTGTTTGCTCGGCAATAGCAACAATAGATTCTAAGCGTTCACTGATCTCTTGTGATACTTGTTGTTGCTCTTGTGCTGCTGTTGATATCTCTTCACTGACATTGTGCGCTTGTGATACCGCAAGGGTAATTGAATCCAGCGCACTATTGGCTAAATCACTTTGTTCAACACACGAAACGGCACGTTCTTTACCTTTTTCCATGGCTTTAACTGCTTCTTCAGCGCCAGACTGTAGTGATTCAATCATAGATTGAATTTCTTGGGTCGACTCTTGTGTTTTACTTGCAAGTGATCTTACTTCATCAGCTACCACGGCAAACCCTCTACCGTATTCTCCGGCACGCGCTGCCTCGATGGCCGCATTAAGTGCAAGTAAGTTAGTTTGTTCTGCAATGCCACGAATAACGTCTAAAATACTACCAATTGATGCGCTATCTTTGTGTAGTTTATTAATAACACTTGATGCTTCATCGACTTCGTAAGCGAGTTGTTCAATGGTTGCTTTGTTTTGATTTGAAATGCCTTTAACACGTTCAGCTTCTTTATCGGCATTTTTAATTTCGCTCAGTGCTTGTTGGGCACTGTTACTTACAGTTTGTGAAGTACTGCTCATTTCAGTGGTTGCGGTTGCAGCTTGCTCTACTTGCGCTTGCTGATTACTAATCGCTTTGCTTGATTCACCGGTAATTGTTGAAGTTTGCTCAGAAGCGGCTGCAAGTTGTGTTGAACGTGAAATAATACCGGTAATTAAGCTACGTAAGCTATCAATTAAGGTATTACAGCTTTTCGACAATTCACCAAACTCATCTCTTGCGCTGTCATCTAAGCGTTGAGTCATATCACCACTGGCAACAATATCTAGAATGCGGTTAACTTCAGCTAATGGCTTAGTAATACGGTTAACCGTAATGATGGCTACAAGCACTGCGATGATAGTCGCAATGATCATACCTATCCAAGTCCATAAATTAGCTGAGTTTACATCGCTGCGTACGCCTTCTTGCAAAGTAAATGCAACGCCGCTTGCTTGTAATACTAATTCGTCAATTTGGCTAAGTGCTGTTTTAGTGGCTTTTTCCGATTCTTCTAATTCACGTTCAGTTGTGCTGATTGCATCAATAAGGCGTTTTTTATTCGCTGAAAGGCTATCGTTACCTAAGATATTGCTTTCAAGCGTATCTACGTAGCCTTTTAGGTCGTTAAACAAGCCGCTATGGCTTTGTTCTATCGCGGGTTGTATTAATGCAACAGTACGAACGACTTCTTCAAAATAATACACTTGTTCATTTTTAATAATATCGAGCGTGTTAAGCGTTTTCACAGTTAACATATCGGTGCTGCTGGTAACCACAGACATAAAGTTATTTTCAAGGTTATTAGCTGCTTGGTAAGCACGCGGGTGGTTATCTTCTAAGCCATCAATATCAATAATATCAAGTACCATAGAGTTAGCGTCTTCAGCCGCGAGTTCAACAGTTTCTAATTGAGCTTTGAGCTTTTTATTAAGCACTAACTGAGTGTTTTTGTCTTTCAGCAGACTCTCTATAATGTTTAAAAAACTTAAGTAGGTTTTTTCAACGTCAAGGCTGCTCTTATTTAATTGTGGGTCATCTTTTACTACCTGTTGTAGCTCGCGATGTAACTTATCAAATAATTGTTTTTGTTCTTCTATTTGTGCTTTTATTGGCGCTAGTTCTTGAGCAGATGAAGTGTGAAAACTGGCTTGAGCAGCCTTACTCATCAAAATAAATTCAGCTTGTAATTGAGCGCTCTTGTTTAATGCCGGAAGCGATAGCTGATTAACTTTTTGAGTTGAACGATCTATATTTGCTATTTTTATTAAAGAGTTACCGCCAATAATTAAAAGTAATAAAGTGATAAATATAAAACCACCCCAAATACGTTGACTCACTGTTAGATTCATATGGTTTTCCATTCAAAAATACGTCTATTAAAACTTATCGGCGCTTTCAACAATAAGTTAAGTAATTAAAAATAATTAATTTTTACTGTTAATAGTTAGTTGCTAAATTTACCGTGAAACTACATCACACACTAAGCATACATAATTCAACTATTCGACTATGAATATAAAATAATACAAGGCAATTCTCCTCATCCTTAATTAGATTAAGGGAGTGTTGCTATTTTTTACACTTAGTTGTGAATGGTTTGTAATTATGCAATTTAACATGCACTCTTAAACTTAACAGATGTATTAACTTTTTTCAGTTTATTTAGACAAAAGTTGTGATTTTTCTGAAAATTTTTGTTTGCTTTGTAAATCTATTAAGGTCATTGAGCCGCCCCAGACGCAACCTGTGTCTAGAGCGTACAGGTGTTTGTAGGGAGTTTGACCTTCAAGGGCAGCCCAATGACCAAAAATAAGGTCATGTTGAGCGTTAACTATTTTAGGGTGAGAAAACCAAGGAATTAATGAGTGGCTATTGGCTGTTGCTTCTTTTGCATTAAAATTAAGCAAATTATCAGGCGTAATAAAGCGCATGCGGGTGAAATAATTAACGACATACCGAAATTTAGCAGCGTCATCAAGTTGCTCACTCCATTTGAGTGGATGAGGCTGATACATGTTTTTTAAGAAGAACTGAGCGTTATCAGCACCATAGCATTGCTGCGCAAATTGAGCGTGCTTAATAGCTTGCTCGCACGACCAGTCAGGGTTTAGCCCCGCGTGTGAAATAAAGCAGTCATATTGCTCTAGATAAAGAGCTAAAGGTTGAGTTTGTAAAAATGCGATGTAGTCGGGGAGTTTGCTACTGTTGAACAGTGTCGTTAGTTTGTCTTTGGGATTAGGGGAAACATTATTTAAATAACAGGCAATCATATGCAAGTCGTGATTGCCTAATGTAACACTAACACTATCTTGGTGCTGATAAATATAATCAAGGCACGCTTTGGAGTCTGGGCCGCGAGCAACAATATCACCCACTAGGTAGAGATGATCTTTGCTAGGATTAAAGTCGACTTGCTTTAACAATAAATTAAATTCGTTAAAGCAGCCTTGTAAATCACCTATTGCGTAGTCGGCCATTAGATGCTGTTTTTATCAGTGTAAGATATTAGGGCAAGCTAAACGGAACACCTTTATGGGTGCTTCAAATTCAGCACCAAACTCGTTTCGTAAAGTGTAATGCCCTTGCATGGTGCCGACGGGAGTATCTAATATTGCACCGCTGGTGTATTTGTAACTTTCACCTGGGGCTATATCTGGGGTTTCACCCACCACACCTTCACCTTGCACTTCTACTTCTTTGCCATTGGCATCGGTAATCAACCAATAGCGACTGAGTAGTTTTGCACTGCATAAACTATGGTTTTTTATAGTAACGGAGTAAGCAAACACAAATTTATCGAGTTCAGGTTGAGATTGCTCTTCTACATAAAATGTTTCTACAGATACCTTTACAGGTGATCCCATATTACTGCTTGTTGTCATAAATCCAGTTAGCTATATCAATAAATTGTTGTAACGACAGGCTCTCAGCACGCAAAGTAATATCAATGCCAATGCTGGTTAACTCTTCAGCGGTTAAAAGGTTACCTAGGCTATTGCGCAGTGTTTTACGACGTTGATTAAACGCTTCTAAACAAACCGTATTGAGTATTTTAACGCTTTTAGCTGTGCGCTGTTCTGCCTTTTTAGGGATTAAGCGAATAACCGCAGAGTCTACTTTAGGGGCAGGTTTAAAGCACTCTGGTGGTACTTCTACTACAGGCATAGCATTACAGTAGTATTGAGTCATTACACTCAAGCGGCCAAAGGTTTTGCTACCTGGGCCTGCAACCATGCGCTTTACCACTTCTTTTTGCAGCATAAAGTGCATGTGCTCAATATGATCGGCAAATTCAAAAAGATGAAACAACAAAGGAGTAGAAATGTTATACGGTAGGTTACCAAACACTTTTAGCTTTTTGTCATCTTTAACTAGGCTTGCAAAATCAAACTTCATTGCATCGCCTTGGTTTACGGTTAATTTAGGCCCTAAAAAAGGGTGCTCAATTAAACGTTGGGCTAAATCTTTATCTAGCTCAACAACCGTTAAATGGCCACTCAAATCTGCTACAGGCTCAGTAATAGCGCCAAGGCCTGGGCCAATTTCTACTAAATTATCCTGTGGCTTGGGGTCAATAGCGGTGACGATTTTATCAATGATTGATTCATCGAATAAAAAGTTTTGCCCAAAACGTTTACGGGCGCGGTGTCCTAAGTGTACTTTATCGGTCATTGATTCTGTGCTTTTTCATGGGCGAGCTTAATTGCTTCGCGGATCGCTAATTCAAAACTGCCAACATCAGCATCACCTGTACCGGCTAAATCAAGCGCAGTACCGTGGTCGACTGAGGTGCGGATAAATGGAAGGCCAAGGGTTATATTCACTGACTTACCAAATCCCTTGTATTTTAGCACAGGTAATCCCTGATCGTGATACATAGCCAGCACTGCATCAGCTTCATTTAGGTATTTATCTTGAAATAACGTATCAGCTGGTAAAGGCCCGATTAAGTTCATCCCCTCAGCTCTTAGTATGTCAAGTGTAGGCGTAATTGTGTCGATTTCTTCGCGGCCTAAATGGCCATCTTCACCAGCGTGCGGGTTTAAGCCACAGACTAAAATACGTGGTTGCTCAATACCAAACTTAGTTTTTAAGTCATGATTAAGAATATTTGCCACTTTAACTAGTCGCTCTTGGGTAATCGCACGAGAGACATAAGCAAGCGGAATATGTGTTGTTACTAGTGCAACTCGTAGACCTTCTGTGGCTAATAACATAACAACATCAGCGGTGCCCGACTGCTGAGCAAAGTACTCAGTGTGGCCACTAAAAGAAATACCGGCTTGGTTAATAATACCTTTATGAACAGGGCCGGTAACAACAGCATCAAAAGTGCCGTCCATATTTTTCTCACTGGCAATACGCAGTGTATCTAGTACGTATTGTCCGTTTGCGTCATTTAGTACACCCAGTTCAACCGGTTCTGCTAACTCAATCTGTTTTATGTATAAGCTGCCAGCAGCAGTAGGCATAGCTTCAGCGCTTTCATCAAATTCAATTAATTTAATGTTTAAACCTAAATGTTTAGCGCGCTGCTTTAGTAGCGAAGCATCTGCAATCGCTACTAGTTGTGCATCCCAGCTGTGCTGTGCCAATTTTAATAGCAAGTCAGGGCCAATGCCTGCAGGCTCGCCAGGGGTTACCGCAATTCTTAAGGTCATAATTATTCGTCTATTGGGAAAATTTCAACATGGGCTTGTTCGCGCATTTCTTGCTGCCAGTTAAAGCTTTCTTCTTTAAATTTACGATTAAACAACATGCCATGTGCACGATTACGTTTAGCTTGCTCAGTTTTGTCTGCAACACGTTTGTCTAGTAATTGCACAATGTGCCAGCCAAACTGGCTTCTAAATGGTTCACTGATTTCGTTTTGATCAAGAGATAGTAATGTATCTCTAAACGCAGGCACGTAAGTAGTTGGATCAGTCCAATCGTATTGTCCGCCTTTAAGTGCTGAGCCTGGATCTTGCGAGTGTTCTTTAGCTAGTTCTGCAAAGTCAGCATTACCGGCGCGTAAATCTTTAACAAAGCCAGCTAACATAGTGCGGGCTTTTTCTTCGCTTAAAATAATTGAAGGCTTAATAAGGATGTGGCGAGATTTAATTTCAGTGGTTTCTACTACTTGGCGGCCACGCACGTCTTGTACTTTAATGATGTGGAAACCCGCACCAGAGCGAAGTGGACCAATAATCGCATCTTTCTTTTCACCTTTTACAGCTTCTGCGAATAGTGATGGCATTTCGTTAATGCCCATCCAACCTAACTGACCACCCTCAAGGGCTTTTGAACCACTTGATGAAGAAATAGCAATACGCTTAAACTCTTGGCCGTCTTGTAGTAGTTCAATTACTTTGTCTGCACGTGTTTTTGCAGAGCTTACGTCGTCTGCACTTGCACCGCTTGGAATATCGATAAGAATATGACCAATATCGTATTCTTCGGCGTTTTGGCCTTGGCTATCCATAATTTTTAGCAAGTTATCAATTTCTTGGTCGCTTACATATATACGGCGGTCTACGTTTGCACGCGTGACTTGTTGGGTGGTTATTTCTTTACGTATTTCTTCGCGGTAAGCTTGAAAGCTTTCACCCGACGCTTCAATGGTACGACGTAAGTCAGCAATCGTACCGCCTTGCTCTTTGGCCATGTTAGCGAGTGTTTGGTCAAGCTGACTATCTGATATCTCTAAGCCCATACGCTCAGCCATTTGCATCATTAGTGTTTGATTAACTAAGCGCTCAATTGCTTGTACACGAAGTGTTTCGTCTTTTGGCAGCTGTTGGTCTTGTTCTTCTGCTTGTTTTTTAACACGATCAACAATGGTGTCAACTTCACTTTTTAAAATAACGCCTTGGTTTACAATACCAATTACTTTGTCTATTTCGACCGGAGCGGCGAATGCACTTTGGCATAAGCTAAACGTTAAAACTGCTGATGTTAATAATTTTTTTAAATTCATATTCTTTTTACTACTCTTACTAATAGTACTGTTGTAATGCTAAATGCGGCTAGATTGATATAGTTATTTGTAAATTTTTACTATACAAAATGCAGTTTAGTCATTAAGAAAATACGGCCTACGATAACCAAAAATACCTTGTTGTAATAATTTTTGAGCATCATAACGGCTTTTACTACCAAGCCCTTTTAATACAAAATTCAAACGAATGCTCGAATCAAAAGTGGCTTGGGGTTGCCCAATTGACTGATTTAAATCAGTTTCAATTTGACGATGGCCAGTAATTTGGAACGCCCAACAGCACGATTCATACTGTAATCCACTAAATACTTCAATACTGCGGTTATTATCAAGATCGCGATGGTAACTTGCAATAAATTGCCATTCGTCACTAATAGGGATGCTTGTAAATAAGCCCGCTTGTTCGATTGTATTTCCTGAGACATCATTTGCATAGCGATGGTTCAATTGAACCAGCTGATTATCGTCACCTTTATAGTCTAAGGTTAAATTTGACTGGATAATTTGCTTGCCATCCGTGTCGTACTGAATACCACCGGATAAATACCAGCGGCGGTGCCAATGTAACATGGTTTGCGCTGCAAACAAGGCATTGTAGTTACTGTCGCTGTTAAGCCCTTGCTCTGTGGGCTTGGCTGAGTCACTTAAATAAAATATTTGGCCTGCGCTGAAGTTAAATACTTCTTCATTTTTATTATCAAATAAACGGGTGGTTGCCCCAAGCGTAAACTGATTCGCAGCGGCAATACGGTCAACACTTGAAAAACGCGCATCTCTAAATAAGCCAAAAAAGTCATCTTGTAATTTAGTGGTATCGTACAAGCCAATATCAGACTGATCTTTATTAGGTGTATATAAATACTGAATTTGTGGTTCTAAGGTTTGAATACCATCGTCGATAAAAATTGAGGTATCACGCTCGAAGTTAAGCTGAGAATATAAGCGCACTTTTGGCAATGTACGCGAGACAGTCTCGCTATATTGAGTGCCTTGTAAGTCGCCGTCTTGTTTATAGTTAGTTTGTAGCAAGCTTACTTCAGATAAAAACGACCAGGCATATTCTTTGTAATCAAAGCGTGCTTTAGGTTCTATATGAACGCGAGTTGCTTGGTCAATCACCGCTGAGCTATTAGTAAAGTGGCTTAGCTCGCCTGAAACACTAAAATCGAAGTAATCAATTTTCCACGGCGTAGTTTGTGTAAAGCTAACTTGAGGTAAGGCTGTATATGATTCTAAGTGGTCACCGAGTACTTCAAAGTTTTGTATTTTTATATCGGTACGCCACATCTTGCCCATATGAGTCAGTGAGCCGGTACGATAAAGCTGTGTATCGGTTTTACTTGCATAGGTTGAGTTTAAATCAGTCAGGTAGTTATCATCACTGACATTGGTAATATCAATACTGGCTCGCCAGTCTTCGCCTATATAGCTTTTTTGTTGCCAATGAAACAAGAAACGCTCGTCTAGCTCTGGCTCTGAGTCATCTTTATTTAAGTATTCTACAGCCACTAAGCCTTGGTGCTCTGGGGTTAAATATCTAAATTCAGTTTGTAACTGTAGCCCTTTACGTGACATGTAACGCGGGGTAATGGTTGCATCATAGTTTGGGGCAATGTTCCAATAGTAAGGCGTAATTGTTTCTAACCCATAGCGATCTGAACTTGAAAAGCTGGGCGTCAATAAGCCTGATTTACGGCGCTCATCAAGTGGGAAAGTAAAATAAGGTAAATAGAGTACTGGCGTGTCTAAAATACGTAGCACCGCATTGTAGGTCTCGCCCCAGCCCTCTTCACGAGATAAATTAATCTCATCAGCTTCAATAGCCCACACTGGCGTATTTCCAGGACAAGCAGTAAAGCTTGCATTCATCAGCATTAAGCCAGACTCATCAATGGTGAGTTTTTCCGCACCGCCTTTGCCTTGCTGTTGTGTTAGGCTGTATTGTGCGCCTAATAAGCTAAATGCTGAGTTGTTTAAATCAGCGTTTAAGCCCGCACTTTGTACGTGGCTTACATAATCGCGGTAGGTAATTGGGCCGGTAGCATTGAGCAGGCCGCGTTGTTTATCAATCAGTGCTGATTGTGCGGACAAACTCATGTTAACGGTGTTAATATCAACATTGCCAGTAAATTCAGCGCTTTGTGTGCCTAAAAGCTCAACGTCATCAGCGCTGATATCAACCGTTCCAAGCTCAAGGCCAGCTAGCGGTTGCCAAGCTCTGGTTTGCATTGAAGTGCCACAAAAATTGTGTGTCAGTTCAGTTTCGGCAAGCGATGGTGCGCTCAGTACGCTTAGCATCAAAATGCCCCAGGTTTTGCTCATTTATCGACCTTTATGCTCTGTGATTAGTTACAAGCTATACATAATAAAGGAAAACAATGGCAAAGTAATTAGTGAAAAATAGATAGCTTATAAAATGACACGCTTTGAGAGTTTACAACAGTTTATTAATACTCACTTTAGTGAGCAATCCTGCGCGCTTAATGCAATAACCGCAGATGCCAGTTTTCGCCGTTACTATAGATTAAATTTTGAAAATAAAAGCTTTATTGTGATGGACTCCGATCCAAAAAAAGTTAACAACGTCCCTTATATTGCATTAAATAAGGTGTTTTCTGAGCAGGGCTTTTTATTGCCATCCATTATTTATAGTGACGAGCAGCAAGGCTTTTTTATTTTAAGTGATTTGGGCAGCACCCATTTAGCTGACTTGCTTGATGATGCCAATCGAAGTGAGTATTACCAGCAGCTGATCAGTTTAAGTGCCAAGTGGGCTAAAACGCCAAAAGCACCGGCAATGAACCCGTACGACAGTGATTTTATTGCACTTGAGTTGGATATTTTTAAAAACTGGTTGGTTAATGATTTTATTAGTGCAGAGCTCAGCACTGAGCAACAAAATATTTGGCAAACAAGCACTTCGTTGTTAATCAATACACTGCTTGAACAACCCATAGTGACTATGCACCGTGATTACCATAGTCGTAATATTATGCGCTGCGAGCAGCAATGGGCAATTATTGATTATCAAGACGCGGTACAAGGCCCATTATGTTATGACTTGGTCTCGCTTTTAAGAGATTGTTACTTTAAGTTGCCTAATGACGAGCTTACTCACTTACTCGAGTTTGGCTATGACGAATTTAAGCGCCAAGGCTTAATAACTAATGAGTCATTTGCACAATTTAAGTATTGGTTTGATTTAACCGGCTTGCAGCGCCATTTAAAAGCGGCGGGTATTTTTTGTCGCTTGTACCTACGTGATGGCAAAAAAGGTTACTTAGCGAATATACTTCCTACGCTTGAATACGTAATAGAGGTAGCGGCACAATATCCGGAGCTTTACGACTTATCAGATTGGATAAAAGCTAGCGTGATGCCAAAGGTACAGCAGCGGTTAAAAGAGGAACAATTATGAAGGCCATGATTTTAGCTGCTGGACGCGGTAAACGTATGATGCCGCTCACCGCACAGCTGCCAAAACCTATGTTATGTGTGGCAGGTAAGCCACTTATTGAACATCATATTATGCGCTTAAAAGCGGCTGGCATTAGCCAAATTTTGATTAACCTTGCGTGGCAAGGAGATAAAATAAAAGCCTATTTTGCAGATGGCAGTGCATGGGGGGTAACCATAACCTATAGCCAAGAGGTGACTGGCGGGCTTGAAACTGCAGGGGGTATTATTCAAGCACTTCCTTTACTCGGTGAGTCATTTATTGTGATTAATGGTGATGTTTACAGCGATTACGATGTTAGCGCATTAATGCAGCTGCATTTACAGCCAAAAGAGGCGCACATTGTATTGGTTGAAAACCCTGCGCATAACCCAGAAGGCGATTTTACCCTAAGTCATTTATCTAATAGTGAACAGCGCTATACCTTCTCTGGAATTGGCCGTTATCAAGCTGATTTTTTTGAAGGGTTGACCCCTGGTATCCGCCCGTTAGGGCCTTTACTGCGTGAAAAATTAAATGAACATTTAGTCTCCACTGAACTCTATATTGGCCAATGGGACGATATAGGCACACCAGAGCGTTTATCAACTCTTAACCAACAATTAGCGCCATAAGCTAAATATAAAACACTAGAGGTAAGTTTTAAAATGTGGGGAAAAATTCTCGGTTTCTGTTTTGGTTTTATGTTTGGCAAAATATTTGGCGCCATTTTAGGCTTATACCTAGGCCATATGTTTGATAAAAGTCTAAAGAAAGATTTTGATAAGGCAGGCGGCTTTTCTAATTTATTTAAAGGTGATGATGTTAACGAGCGCCAAGCACTGTTTTTCTCTAGCTGCTTTGCGGTAATGGGACATATTGCCAAGTCAAATGGGCGTGTTAGCGAAACCCATATTAAAGCAGCGACGCTGTTTATGGATGAAATGGGCTTAAAAGGCGAAGAACGCCGTGAAGCGCAGCAGGCGTTTCAATCGGGTAAAGACAGCGACTTTTCACTTAAAGACACGGTTTATGACTTTAAAGAACGCTTTGCTAAACGTTACGATTTACTGCAGTTATTTTTAGAAATTCAAATCCAGATGGCGTTTTCTGACGGGGTACTTGCCGCACAAGAAAAGCAATTACTGCAAGAAGTTAGTAAGCAGTTGGGCGTATCTAAAGCGCACTTTGCGTTTGTGCTAAAACGTTATCAAGCAGAGTTTAATTTTAGGCAGCAACAGCAGCGCTTTAGACAGCAGCAAAGTCAAAGTAGTAGTTACCGAGAAGGCTCAGGGCATCATGTACCGCCAAGTAATGATATGAACCGCTCGCAGGCATTGGCCTTATTAGGGCTAAATAAAGACGCCTCGCAACGTGATATTAAACTAGCGTACCGTAAGCTTATGGCTCAGCACCATCCTGATAAACTGGTATCTCAAGGTTTACCTAAGCACATGATGGAAGTGGCAGTTAAAAAAAGCCAAGATATTCAAGCCGCTTACGAGTATTTAAAAAAGGCGGCGTAAAAAACCGTCTATTTCTTTGCTCAAGCGTGCATGTTGCTGCGGCGCGTCGCGCAATCCAAACAGCTGGCGCTGGCGGTAATCAAACTTTGCATTACGGTTAACCCAACGCTGACGGTTTTTAAGGTTCATTAAAATATCGTTATGATCGCCTGAAAAATAAATATCTAATAACGCAGGTGTCACTAAAGAGGTGGTTTGGCTCAAACGCGCATTACGCTGTGAATTTGGTAAAAAGCTACTTAAACTAATAAATGCATTGATCTGTAAATCTGAAAAATCAGCATAGTGCTCCATTAATACTCCCGCACTGGTTCCTTGAGCAATAACCACGATATCATTCGAGGCTTCAATCGCTTGCTGATAGAGGGCCTCATAGCGAGCAATTAAATTTGTTTTGTAGTTATCTAATACGTCAACATTGACCTGCTCAATATAATCAACATGATGAGGCGGCTCAGTTGGCGTGCTGTTATCTGCTCCAGCCGGTTGATTATCTGCCTCGCTGCTCTGCTCAGCAGCTTGCCAATTAATATCGGGCACCGTCATAGCGTAAGTGCTATAGCCATGGTTATTTAACTCTTTGCGCAAAAAGTTCATGCCAGAATTGTTTGTAGGGCTCGATTGCCAGTCGGGTATTAGAATCACCACACCTCTAAAATCAGCGCTCATGTACTCACGATGTAAGGTTAAAAATGGGGTGTCGCCAAGCTCAATGGTTTTAATTTCATCCCCTGGTGCCAAGCGTTTAATATCATTTTCAATAATAGTTGAGTGGGCTGTAGGGGCTATATGTTCTACTGCATATGCTTGCCAATGCATTAATATGCAAACAGCTGACAATGCATACAGTGACATTTTTATAAATTGCGCAACAACCATAATAAACTCAAACAATAAAGATTATTTAGGTATCGGCGCGAGGCTATAAAAGTTTAGCTATTTGCGTGTTTATTTAAAACTCGGGGTCAGTTTCAAACGTGAGTACTTGCTCTGTGACAGGATGCTTAAGTTGCAGCATTTGTGCATGCAGCTGTAATCGAGGTGCCGCAGAAAGTGCGTCTTTGTGGGCATATAAACGATCGCCTAAAATAGGGTGGCCTAAGCTTAGCATATGCACGCGCAGCTGGTGGGAACGCCCTGTAATAGGAGTAAGCTCTACACGGGTTGCCTGTGCTTCACGTTCAAGCACTTTAAAATGCGTGAGTGAAGGTTTGCCATTGTCGTGATCAACCATTTGCTTAGGGCGGTTCGGCCAATCACAAATAAGCGGTAAATCAACGGAGCCGGTTTCACTTTCAAGTTGCCCGTAAACACGCGCAATGTAACGTTTTGCCGTTTCGCGCTCTTGAAATTGCATACTTAAATGCCGATGAGCGGCTTTGTTCATTGCCAAGCAAAGTATTCCTGAGGTAGCCATATCTAAACGGTGAACAATTTTAGCCGTAGGAAAAACACGGTTGACGCGATTAATTAAGCTATCGGCATGTTTTGGGTCTTTACCTGGTACGGTGAGTAGCTCGCTAGGCTTATTTACAATAAGTAAATCATCGTCTTGAAACAGTATAGTTAAATACGGGCTCATAGGGGGATTGTAATTAACTAACACGGCAGACCTCAGTGATTTTGAAGTGCGCTATTTTAGTGGAGCTAGCGCAAAGGCTCAAGTAAAAAGCGCGATATAAATATCGCGCTTTTTTCAATACACACGCTAGTTAATCTTTAACTAACGACTGACAGCTAGATTCCTTAGTGAGAAACCACAATTAAACGAATGGCATCGAGTTTTAACTGCGCTTTTTCAATATGTGCGGTTAACTCATTGCGTTGTTTGTCGTAAAAAGTAATTTCTTCTTGGCGAATATTTGGGTTTATTTGTTTCAGTGCCTCTAAACGCTGCTGCTCTTCACTCAACGATGTTTGCATTTTAGCTAATGACTCTGCACGAATAACATCTAGCTTTTCTTGCGCCATGTCTTTTGCTATGTTGATCATCGGATGAACCGCACTTTGTAATGCACCGGCTAATTTACTTGCTGTTTGACGGCCTACCGCAGATAACTGTTGATTAAAGCCATCAAAGCCAACGTTTTCGCCTAAGTTATTACTGCTCTTATCGAGTAAAATACGAATAGGCGTAGGCGGTAAAAAGCGGCCCACTTGCAGTACTTTTGGTGCCATTGCTTCGGCAACAAATATTAGCTCAACAAAGAATGTTCCTGGTGGTAACTTTTTGTTTTTAAGTAACGCCACTGACGCACTACCAAAGTCATCATCGCAAATCATGTCCATAGTGCCTTGCACCATAGGATGATCCCAACTAATAAAGTGAACATCTTCTTGTGAAAGAGCGGTATCACGGTCAAAGGTCACCGTCATGCCATCTTCTTTTAAAGCTGGAAACGAGGCATTAAGCATATGCTCAGTGGGTTTTAAAATAATGGTGTTTTCACCTTTATCTTCTTGGCTTACGCCAAAGGTGTCGAACACATTGATCATGTAACTTGGTAGCTCAAATTGATTATCGAGTTTTTCAATGTCAGCCACAAGTGAATCAGCAGCGCCTTGCCCTGATGAATGCAGCTCCAATAAACGATCTCGGCCACTTTCCATTTGTTTACGCAATATGGCATTCTTTTGTGCCACTTGCTCAAGTAATGGGTCTAGCTCGTCTTCGTCACAATTATGAGCTGCAATATACTCAAGTAAATCTTCGCTAAACTCTTTATACAATAACTGCCCTGTGGTTGAAGTGCTTTCAAATGCATCTAGACCTTCGTTGTACCAACGCAATAATACTTCCTGTGCCGTGTTCTCAAAGTAAGGCACATGAATGTTCACATCTTGTGTTTGCCCTATACGGTCTAAGCGACCAATACGTTGCTCAAGTAAATCTGGGTTGAGCGGTAAATCAAACAACACTAAGTGATGTGAGAACTGGAAGTTACGACCTTCTGATCCAATTTCTGAACACAGTAATATCTGAGCATTATCGTATTCATCGGCAAAGAATGCCGCGGCGCGGTCACGTTCAATTATCGACATACCTTCATGGAACACAGAGGCTTTAATTGCTTCGCGTTCACGTAATATTTGCTCAAGGCTGATTGCTGTTTCGGCTTTAGCACAAATAAGAAGTACTTTTTCACGTTTGAGTGTTTTTAGCGTTTCGATTAGCCAATCTACACGAGGGTCAAATAAGCCCCAGCTAGCGCTTTCACCTTCAAACTCTTGAAATATTTTTTCAGGAAAAAGTGCACGTTGCGCACTGAGTTCAGCATTTTGAATGCCGCTCATATTACCTAATACGGTCATTGCGGTTTTGTATTGCTTAGGTAAAGCCATAGGGTAGGCATGTAATCTACGACTTGGGTAACCATCAATGCCACTGCGGCTATTTCTAAATAAGATGCGCCCAGTACCGTGACGGTCTAAAAGCATATTTAAAATTTCTTTACGTGCTTCAAGGTCACCTTGCTGTGCTGTTTCAAGAATGTCGGTGATATCCGTTTCTTTTAATAGCTCAATCAAGGTCGCTTTAGCGTTGTTATCTAATGCTTGCTCTTGCAGTAATTGGTTAGCAGCTTCGGCCACATCTTTGTAGTTTGCTTCTTCTTCTTTAAATACGTCGTAGTCGTAAAAGCGATCTGGGTCGAGCAGTTGTAAGCGTGCAAAGTGGCTACGATGACCAAGTTGGTCTGGCGTTGCTGTTAATAAGATTAGCCCCGGAATGTCTTGGCTCAGCTCAGCCATACGCTGGTATTCGGCACTAGGTTTATTGTTGTTAATGCTTAAATGATGGGCTTCATCAATAACTAATAAATCCCAGTCCGCCAACGTAGCTTGCTCAAACCAACGTTTTTTCTTAGTTAAAAACTCAAGGCTGGTAAGCACCAGTTGCTCGGTATCAAATACGTTTGGTGAATCAGCAAACGCTTCGTCGCAGCGCTCTTCATCAAAAATAGAAAAACGTAAATTAAAACGGCGTAGCATTTCTACTAACCATTGGTGCTGTAAGTTCTCAGGTACCACAATGAGTACACGGCTGGCGCGACCAGTGATAATTTGTTGATGTAAAATCATGCCCGCTTCGATGGTTTTACCCAAACCTACTTCATCAGACAGTAATACACGCGGCGCAAAACGTTTACCCACTTCTTGGGCAATATAAAGCTGATGCGGAATAAGGTTGGCACGTTGGCCAATTAAACCTTTAATAGGTGACTGTTGGCGTTCAAATTGGTGTAACCAAGTTTGGTAGCGCAAAGTGTATCGGTCAAAACGGTCTACTTGGCCTGCAAATAAACGGTCTTGTGGTTTATTAAATTTAATAAAATGGTCTAAAAAGGTTTCTTTTAATTGTACTTTTTCGCCATTATCAACACGTTCACCGTGATAGCAAAGTAACTCGCCTTGTACTTCAATTGACTCGACTTGTAATTCCCACTCCTCAACGCTTCGGATCACATCACCAGGATTAAATGCTACGCGGGTTACCGGAGCTTCTGCAGAAGAATAAACACGGTTTTCACCACTGGCAGGAAATAAAATGCTGACCTGGCGGCCATCAATGGCAACTACGGTGCCCAATCCTAAATCTGACTCTGTATCACTGATCCAACGCTGACCTAAGGAAAAATTCATGTATGTCTCGTCTATGAAGAAAAAGGCGGCTATGTTACCTGTTAGATAACACCACTGCAAGGCGCTATTTGCCTGCCTTTTAATTAATTTTATAAGTATGAATTATTCCCATCAATAAGCGCTTATTAGTGCGCCGATTTTGTAGGAAATTCAAACTAAATGATATTTGTCATAAAACAGACTTTTATGACAAATAGACTAAACTCAAATTATACCTAAGTAATTAATCAAGTTTATTAGTCACATTGATTAGTTTATTGGGTATAGCATAAAAATCATAAAACGTAAGGAAAGTGCTATGGGAAAAGCTTCGAACCTTGATAGTAAAATGTATGTGCTAGATACCAATGTCTTGCTTCATGAACCCCTCGCGTATTTGTCATTTCAAGAGCACCAAGTGGTTATTCCAATGACGGTATTGGAAGAGCTTGATCATATTAAAGATAGAAAACACGATGTGAGCCGCGATGCCCGAGTGGCTATTCGAGGGCTTGATGGAGTGCTCAGTCAGGCCTCTCCCGAGCAAATGTTACAAGGGGTTGCACTACCAAGTAATAAACAAGGCGGGTTAACGGGAAGCTTGCTGATTGTAAACGACCATTTATTTGCTGATTCTATTTCTGGCTTACCGGGCAATGAAAACGACCATCGTATTATTAATTGTGCGGTGCACTTACAAAATCAGCACAGCGATAAAAAAGTCATACTGGTTACTAAAGATATCAACATGCGCTTAAAAGCCAAAGGAGCAGGGCTTAAATATGTTGAGGATTACCGTACCGATCAGCTCATTGACGATATAGCTTTGCTTACCAGCGGTTATAAAAAAATTGCCGGTGATTTTTGGCAGCATGTTGGTCAGTGCAACACTGAACAACATGGTCGCGAAACGGTTCATCACATCCCTAAGGATTTAATTCCGGATGTGTTTTGTAATGAATATTTACTTGATGATGGCGATCAGTTTGCCGCAAGAGTTAAATCCTATGACGACGAGCATATTACTATTAGAGATATTGGTGCAGAGCGACTAATGCATCAAAGTGCCTGGGGAATAAAGCCAAAAAATATTTACCAAGCAATGGCGCTTGATGCACTGCTCGACACTTCTATTGAATTGGTAATACTTACTGGTCCTGCTGGGTGTGGTAAAACGTTATTAGCCATGGCGTGTGCACTGGAAATGGTCATAGAAAAAGGTATTTACGACAAAGTCATTGTAACCCGTAATACCCCTGAAATTGCTGAATCAATAGGCTTTTTACCTGGCACTGAGGAAGAAAAAATGGCGCCATGGTTAGCGGCGATCACCGATACCTTGGAGGTGTTGCATAAAGGAGATGAGAACCCAATTTCGAGTCGTAATTACATTATGGAAAAAGCCAATATTCAGTTTAAGTCGGTGAACTTTATGCGTGGACGAAGTATTCAAAATGCGGTGGTGATTTTAGATGAAAGCCAAAACTTAACAGCGTCTCAGCTCAAAACCATTATTACCCGCTGCGGTGAAGGAACTAAACTCATTTGTACCGGAAATTTAGCTCAAATAGACAGTAATTACTTAACCGCAGTTACCTCAGGGCTTACTTATATTGTAGAGCGATTTAAGCATTTTGAAGGCGGTGCTACTGTTAATCTTAATGGTGTGGTAAGAAGCCGACTAGCGTCGTTTGCCGAGGAGAATTTATAACTTGCGCTTAACACCTTGGCTCGATAGTCTACTGTTTGATTTTTGAGCCAACAATTGGGCGAGTCGTTGAATTTTTTACCGTTAAAACATTATCACCGCTCTGTTTTTGTGGCGTTAGCACTGCCTTTATTAGTGGCTTCTTTTTTGTGTTTGCATTTTTATAATATAAAAATGGAACGCGCAATAACAAAAAAGACCACTGATTTTAATGCATTATCGGCGCAGCTTGATCATGATATGCAAGCAATGAGTGATTTGCTTGATGAAATGTTTGTTATGTATAACAAGCAAACTTTTCTTGTAGAAAATCATAGTCTCACAGCAAACATTGACCAATATGAGCATTACTACTATCGTCAATTTGACCATTTAAACGGTGAAATTGTAGGTAAAGGTCAGTTTAGTTCTTCTGAGTCGGCACTGTTACAGTGGCAGCAGGTCATATCGCTTGCACCCTCTTTTAATACCACCTTAGCGCTGCTTTCATCTGTGCATTCTGTTGCGTATGTTGATGAACGTGGGTTTGCATACTTAACTCGGCGCGAAAATACTCAAAATAATATATTTACCCCGCTATTGAATGGCGACTTTAAACCCTTACCATCAGCAGCCAAATTGGCTTCGAGTGCAGTCATTAATCTAGGTAATAAAGCATATTTTGCGATTGGCCGTCAGCGTGAGCGAAATTCATCTGATTATATTATTTTAATTTATGACTTGCAGGCCATCTCTGGCTGGTTAAACAAAATCACCTCTAAGCAAGGTGAATATGTTTTTATTAATCAAGCAAATCAAATTATTGCCAGTTCACAGCAGTCAATTAACCAAGCAATAAATTTTTCGACATACTGGCCTCAAATTAATACGCGCTCACCAAAGCGTACAACCCTGTCTAAACCGCTTTTTTTAATTCAACCCTCAGATCAAACCCCGATTCATTTAGGATTTCTTGCTGATGAGCAAACACTGACCAGCAGCCTTGTGCAAGAAGTGGTGTTGGAGTTTATTTCATTAGCGTTATTTTTATGCTTGATGTTTTATGTCTTTTTTTGGTTAAGCAAGCGTATATTTATCAGACCTATGACAGAGCTAATGCGTTACTTAGAACATCATAACGATGACAACTCGGGATATTTAAATTACAAAATACCATTAAATTGGCAACCTTGGTTTGCTAGGGTGAAAGCTATTTTTGCGAAAAATGAACGTTTAGTTATTTCATTGCAAAATGCTAATAAAAAGTTAGATGAGCAGGTGCAGCTCAAATCTGAAAAATTAAAACATAGCGACCAAGCAAAAGAGCGGCATTTAGCTCTGCTAAATACAGTACTTAACAGCGTGCCTGACTTTATATATTTTAAAAATACAGACGGCACCTTTTTAGGTTGTAATAAAGCATTTGAGCAGTTTATAGGTAAGAGCCAAAGCGAACTTATTGGTCAACAGGTCCACAGTGTTAGTCATAACTACGAGCAAATTAAGCTGCTGGAACAGCAAGCATTACAGCATAAAATGCAAATTCAGCAGCGTATAGACGTTGCTAAGCAAACTTATCAGTTAACGATTGCTCCGTTTTATGATGAACAGCGCCAATTGCTAGGCACTATGGGAATTGGTCGCGATATTACTGCGCAGCAACATACTCTATATGCATTAAAAGAGTCGGAATCTAAATTTAGAAGTGCCATTGAATTTGCTGCTAATGGGGTGTTTTTACTTTCACTTGAGTACGCTATTTTACAGGTTAATAAAGCCGCGCGAAAACTGTTTACCAAACATCATCAATTAACAGATACCCCGTTTGATACACTATTTAGTGACACGCAGTGGCAAGAACTCGAAGCCTTACTGCAGCAACTACTGCACAACAAAAAACAGGTGTTTCATTTAACTTTTGCGCACACTCAATTAAATGCTTGGTTGCAGTTGAGCATGTCATTAATTTGGAATGAGAATGCTCAGCCGCTATATTATGTTATTCATATTCAAGATGTTACTGAGCTGACTAAAGCCAAAGATGATGCAGAGCGAGCCACTTTGGCTAAAAGTCGCTTTATTGCTAATTTAAGCCACGAAATACGTACTCCCCTCAATGCCATACTTGGGTTACTAGATATGTTAGCAGAGCATGGATTAACGCAGCGACAATTGCAACAGACCAGCCAAGCGACGTATGCAGCCAATAATTTATTACAAATGCTAAATAGTATGCTTGATTTTGCGCGTGTTGAAAGTAATGAAGCAACGCTGCAATTAGCGCCATTATGCCTAGTTGATTTGATTGATACCTGCGAAAGCTTAATTTTGCCTTTATGCCAAGCTAAACAGATACAGCTACAAATTGATATCGATCCACATATTTCCCCCTTTTTAGTTGGCGACACCATTCGTTTGCAACAAGTGTTGGGTAACTTATTAACCAATGCCGTTAAATTTACTCCTGCAGGCAACGTGACATTAAAAATGCAGTTACAGCCAAGTAGCCGTGATGATTTACAGCGTATCTGTTTTGGAGTTATAGATACTGGTGAGGGAATTGCTCAAGCCGATCAGCGCCGTTTATTTGATGCCTTCACCCAAGGCGATGAATCATCCACTCGTCAACATCAAGGGGTGGGTTTAGGGCTGGCGATTGTAAAACACAGTGTGGCATTAATGGGCGGGGAGATTTCACTTAATAGCGATAAAGGACAAGGTTGCCACTTTTACTTCACGCTCGATTTAGCGACCGATACTAGCAAGCTTGGCTGTGATGAAAATAAGTTATTAGTTATTACTAGCGCTAAAAGTACGTTACTTAATCAAGTAATTAAAGCGCATCCTGTTATTAATAACCAAGCGCTTAATAGGGCAATCGCTGAACCAGAATGTTTGCTGCAAGCGCACACAATAATCATTGATGCGTGTGAGCTGTCGGCCTTTTTAACACCAAAAATAAAAACAACACTGCGCACAGCTACTATTTCAGTTGTTGTAATTGCGAATAATCAAGACGAACAGCCACCAATAAATGACTCTTTTATTACCCAGTTCTTACCCTCAAGCGCACTTGCACAGCGATTACTTAATTTAAGCTCGCAAAAAATAACGAAGGTAATTGAAAATAAAGCGCAAAAACCGCGTGATAAAGTCGCAGGGATATTAGTATTAGCGATAGACGATAATCCATTGAACCTTGATATTATTAGCAGTATTTTGAGTCAAGCCGGAGTAAATATTGTTACGACCAATGACCCGCAAAAAGGGATTGAATTGGTGAGTGTATTACGCCCCGACTTAGTCTTAATGGATATTCAAATGCCCAATATTGATGGCTATCAAGCGACTGAGATAATACGCCAACAGTTTGACGCTCAGCAATTACCTATTTTTGCATTAACTGCGCATAGTGAACCAGCCGACATTGAGCGTTCACTCAATGGTGGGATGAATAAACATTTAACTAAGCCTGTGGTTGCGCCAGTTTTATTTACAGCAATGGCTAGCCTTGGTATCACAGCGCCTCGTTTTTTTGATAAAGCCTTTGCTTTGTCTCAGTTTGACGATGATCACTCTGTACTGCACAGTATGTTGGACAAGTTAGCGACATTAAGTGAGTCATATTCAGCTGAGCTTCAAAACAACAACCCTAGTATTGAAATGGTACGCTTAGTGCATAGTTTAAAAGGGATAGCAGGAAATTTAGGTTTTAACCGATTATTATTGTGTGCTCAACACACTGAGCAGGTATTAAAAGCGGGCGGCGAGCACGCCGCAGCTGCAATTAAAGAATTAATAATACAGTTAGAGCAAGTGCAAATTTATATAAAAAGTTTAGATGTAAGCAATGATAAATAAAGCAAAAATATTAATCGTAGATGACGATGCGCTTAACCGAATCATTTTAGAAAAAACCTTAAGTGATGAGCATGAGATTTACTTAGTGACAAGTGGTGAAGAGGCGTTGGCATTTGTTAAGCACACACAAGTAGATTTAATTATTTTAGACATCATGATGCCTGGCATGAATGGTTACGACGTGCTGGTGGAACTTAAAGAAAGCAGTTTAAGCCATGCCATCCCCATTATTTTTATCTCAGCGAATAGCGCTCATGAAGACGAAGCAAAAGGCTTAGAGTTAGGCGCAATGGATTACATTGTTAAGCCATTTTGTGCCTCAATTGTTAAAGTGCGTGTGCGCAACCAATTACTCATTAAGCAAAAAAACGATTTATTAGAAATGCTTGCGTCTATTGATGGTTTAACAGAAATACCGAACAGACGTTATTTAGATGAAAATTTAGAGCGAGAGTGGCGAAGAAGTAAGCGTAATAGCTCCTCCATGTGTGTATTGCTTATCGATATTGACCACTTTAAGCGCTATAACGACTGTTACGGTCATCGTGCTGGCGATGAGTGTTTAAAAACAGTGGCGCAAACGTTAGCTGCGCAATGTGAGCGCGGCAGTGATTTTGTTGCCCGCTATGGCGGAGAAGAGTTTGTAGCAGTATTACCAGAAACCAATAAGCAAGGTGCTATTGCGTTTGCTAATAAATTACGTAAAGCCATTAATGATTTGAATATAGAACACAATGCATCGCTAAATGCTTCACATATTACTATCAGCATTGGTATTGCTTCAAGTGAGAGCAGTCAAGCATACACTGAGAAAGCGTTGTTAGAAGAGGCTGACTCAGGCTTATATAATGCTAAGAAATTAGGGCGCAATCAAATTAGCGCCCAATAGTATTTGCGATGGCTTAATTTGTCAGCATCAATAACGCTGAACTACCAATACCCACTAATTTATCATTTTTGAAAACGAGCGGTGTACATTCATCTTTGGTCATTTTTCCATCTGAATGAATGCTGTGTGTTGCGTAGAACAAGACTTGGTAAACATCATCCTGTTTTTTTAATAATTCAGTGAAGTTAGGTGTTTTTAGTTGGTTTAATACCGACTGATACGAGCTATCCATTGCCAAGCCTGAAATGATTTCACGATTGTTTTTATGTGTTGCCTGCCAACTTGAAGAGCTATTACCTGCCCAATGACCCTCTGCTTCGCCATCTGATACAGCGATTACACAACCTGTTAAAAAAGGAGCGGTAAGTGCAGCGATTAAAAGTGTTTTTTTCATTTTTTATTACCCTAGATGATTAATTAAGAATAATACAGCAAAGACTAAGCCAGTTTTTAAATCATTAAAAATCAATGGGTTGATTTTGTTGTGCGTGGTGGGTTAGTGGCTTTTTTAAAATATAAATCTAAAAAGCCACTTTTTAGTAATTTTGACTAAGTTACTTTTACGGCATTAAACCAAGCGGTTACGAGTCTCGTGTTGACTAAATGCTGCAATATTTAAACTCACTTCTTTTACTAAGCGCACGATAGATTCAGTGCTCGCCCACGCGATATGCGGAGTAAGTAGTAAGTTATCACCGGTATAATTAGCCAAAGGGTTAGTTAGCTCAGCGGGCTCTTTGGTAAGCACATCAACGCCGGCACCGGCAATAATATTGGCTTTTAATGCTTCAACTAAGTCAGCTTCATTGATAATCCCACCGCGTGCGGTATTAATAATTAGCGCAGTTGGTTTCATCATTTTTAATTCATTAAGCGTAATTAAGTCGCGCGTTTCATCATTAAGTGGGCAGTGAACGCTAATAATATCCGCTGTTTTTATTGCTGTTTCAAACGGGGTGCGTCCTTTGCGACACGCTGCGTCTTTGCGCTCTGCAATAATCACATTGGCGCCAAACGCTTCAGCCACTTTAGATACTGCATTACCTAAAGTGCCACCACCAATAATGGCTAATGTTTTGCCCTGAAGGTCATTAAAGCTGTAATCCAGTCGGCAAAACATCTCACTTTTTTGCCATGCGCCTTGCTGACAATCTGCTTGATAGCGGTGAGTATTACCTAATAAGTTAGTGATCAACGAAAAGGTATGCTGAACAACAGAAGGGGTTGAATAACCGGCAACATTAGTAACTGCAATGCCTAAGTCTTTCGCGGCATTTAAATCAACATTATTAGTACCCGTTGCACTAACACAAATGAGTTTCAACGATTTTAATTGCGTCATTGTGTCACGATTAATCACCACTTTGTTAGTGATTAAAACCTCTGCATTTTGGCTATGCGCTAATACTTGCTCAGGGCTAGTTAGCTGATGTACGGTGAGATCTCCAAGTGCTGAAATACCATCAAGTGAGGTGTTTGCCAGTGTTGCGTTATCAAGAATTGTTATTTTCACGGTATGTCCCAATAAGTGTATGTGTTAGAGAGGGAGTAGCCTCTGTAAGCAGATAAAAGATCATCATTTGATTGAATGTTATGGATTTATTTAGACTTAGCTTATTGTGTTCACATTAGCAGGTGTAAAGCCATATTTAAATGTGGTCTGCCCACTGAGGGTTAACTTGCATGTTATTATGATCAACTGCCTTGCTAAGTTAACTTGAACAAAGTGCTATTAGTAAGGTCTATCCATTTGAATTAATAATTAATAGCTATAGTTTATACACATGAGCAGTTAATCTGACAATGATGCTCAGTACTAAACTATAACGCTATGAAAACTCAGTAAATCGAACTTTAGTATTGCTAGTTTCGTATTTTTGCTTGAGTTATAATCAAAATCAGACATAACGGGGCGTTTTCGCGCGTCGTTTTTAACTTTGTAGATGCAGTAAATGATTGAATTAGAAGATAAGTACGCAGATATAAGACCTTACAATGACGATGAAGTTGCCGCCTCATTAACGCGATTAATTAACGATAATGCGTTTCTTGATGTGATAGCAAAGTATAATTTGCCACGCTTTATATCCGTAGTTGGGTTTTTAGCACGCGCTATAATAAAACATCAGTTGCGTAAAAAGTGGGGCAAAGTTAAAACAGTTGAAGATGTACAAAACGAAGTTGCGCATTATTTAAATAAATTAGTAAAGCGCACCACATCAAACGTTACCTTTTCGGGCTTAGAGGCGTTAGACCCTAATCAAGCCTATCTTTTTGTTTCAAACCACAGAGACATTGTACTTGACCCTGCATTGGTTAATTGGGGCCTTTATCAGCATAAAATGAAAACAGTGAGAATTGCGATTGGTGATAACTTACTGCAAATTCCTTACATTACTGAGCTTATGCGTTTAAATAAAAGCTTTATTGTAAAACGCTCAGCCAAAGCGCCAAAAGAGATGTTAAAAGCGCTTACTCAGTTATCGGCTTACATTTATGACTCACTCAGCAGTGGGCATTCTATTTGGATTGCTCAAAAAGAAGGCCGTGCCAAAGATGGCGTAGATCAAACCGATCCCGCACTGTTAAAAATGCTGCAACTAAATGGACGCAAACAAAAGAAAGAATTTGGCGAATACATTAAAGAGCTAAAAGTGGTGCCTGTTGCAATCTCTTATCAATACGAGCCATGTGCAATAGCCAAGGCAAAAGAGCTCTACCATAAACAGCATCATGGTAAATATGTGAAATCAGCGGGTGAAGATATTGCCAGCATTGTTGAAGGCTTTAGTTCAGCCAAAGGGCATGTGCACTTATCCTTTGGTCAACCAATTACATCGCATTGCGACAGTGCCGATGAATTGGCAAAAACCATTGATAAACAAATAATTGATTCTTTTTACTTACACCCAGGCAACTACATTGCGGGTGGTTGTACTGAAGCGGTAATAAATAAAAATGATGCAGCACAGTTTGCAGAGCGACTGGCAAAGGTACCAGAAGAATTAAGACCTCTGGTATTAGCGATGTACGCCAAACCGTATCACAGAAAAACACAAGTAGATGAACAAAGCTGTGAACATTAATTAACAGCTAAGATAAAAGCAGCAATTAATTTGCTGCTTTTTTTTTGCACAAAAATAGCGCTATACTCAAGCTATGCTTTTATATACCGGAGGGTTTTATGCAACAAATTGAAATATTTGATATTCCTAGCCCTTGTAAAGGTATTTGCTTGGTTAATAATCGGGGTTACTGCAAAGGATGCTATCGCAGTCGCGATGAGCGATTTTCGTGGAATTCGTTAACCAATGCGCAAAAAAAGAAAGTGTTGAGCTTATGCCAACAACGCTATAAACGTTATTTACAGCAAAAAAATAAAGCTGCGCAAGCCGCTTCGCCAGCACAGCAGCAAGGCTTTGATTTTTAAAACTGTGGCTTGTATTTTGATCTGAGTTTAGCGACTGTGCCGTTGTTGTGTAACTTCTCAAGTGTAGCCTCTAGCTGCTGGACAATACTCGCATGGCTGTTATGTAAATAATGATATAGCGGGTAGGTAGCAACCACTTGCTTTTCATAGCAGCCTAAAGCGGGAGGAATAGTTTTATTGGCCATTGCAAAATCAATCAGTAATGCGGCTTGTACTTTTTGCTGGATCAGTAAATTTAGCTGAGTGGTATGATTTTTTACTTCAATAACCTCGCCTTGAAAATCAATGCTGTCTAAATATCGCTGTTGTACAGGGTAGCTGGCTATAATGGCAACGCTATCGATTGTTTTAGTAGAGCTGGGCTCACAGTGTTTATAAAGCTCAAGGTTAAATTTAAATAACGGATAATTAACTCGAATTAAATTTTTGTAGGCACTTTCAATACTAATATCCCGAGCAAGCTGCCCAGCTAACATGCCATTATTTGCTGCAAATAATGCATTCTGGCGATTAAAATCAATAATATTTAATTTAAAGCCCATATCTGCATACGCTATTTGTAAAAGTTCAATAGTATAATTTGCTTGCTGGGTGTTCTGCGGGCGATTAAATGTATAACTGTAACTATGGCCAAATGACGGATTACTAAAAACTAAACCTATTAATACCAGCAATCCTTTACAGTATTTAAACACGTCAGCACTTCCTGTCTTTTGGGGCAAATGGATAGGCGAGTATAATAACAAATTGGCTGTCTTTTGCCCAGTTTCTAGTCATAATCTAGCAGAGCCTATCATTAACAATTATTGATACCCTGAGATTATTTAAAGTAGATTCTTTTTATTCATTATAGAGTTAGTTTATTATAAGTTTAAACGTATAATCAGAGTTTTATCAGGCCAGTAAAGGAGGGAATATGAGTTATAACCTGTGTGATTTACCGCGAGAGCAAAAGTATCAAATTCAGCTAGATTACGAAGCTTCATTTTGGGCATATCAAATTAAGCGCGGCAAGAAAACGCGTGAGCAAGTTTATGACACCCTGCATAGCCGCCCGGTTGCAGAGCAAGGGTTTTTAAAGCAAAAGTTTGAGCAATATTTGGCACTTATGCTTAGTTAGAGTCTGCTTGCTATGATTGTTATTAAACAATTAGAACCAGTTAAAACTCCCTTAGTAAATAAGTTTTATACTTTGTATAAAGTTCGCGGTCGCGCCAATAAACAAGACCAACTGTGGGTCGCCTACGATAACCACACAATCATTGCGGCGTGCCGGTTACAACACAAACCGACTTTTTTATTTTTATCGACTGTTTTTGTGGCTCCTGCATACCGTTCCACTGGTGTGGCAACAAAGCTGTTAAGCACGCTTTTAAGTCAGCAAACCGACGCTGTTTTCACCTTCGCTTATCAACATATTACTGATTTTTATCAGACACTTGGTTTTAACCAGGTGTTAACATATACTCCTGCATTATTAACGCTATTTGATGCATATAAGCACCGAAATATTATCGCATTAAAATATCAGCAACCCTAAATCAGTAATAGGAAACACATGGGCATCAGTATTAATAGGTTTATCACAGCCATGTTTATGCTATTTATGCTCATAAGCGTTGCTGCAACAGCGCAAGTAAAACGGCTATCCCCAAGCGAAGGGTTATCTCAAAGTTACGTCAATACTATGCTTATCGATAATAATGGCTATTTATGGCTCTCTACTGAAGGGGGGCTAAATCGCTACGATGGCTATCAGGTTATTCCAATTAACGGCCCTAATGGTGAGTTAGAAGAAGCTATTATTGATCGCATATACCAAGATCCAGAAGGGCAAATTTGGATTGCTTCCTTATTAGCAGGGTTGTTCAGGTATGACCCGCAAACAGATACTTATCAGCAGTATTTAAAAAAACCAGTGACAGAAGAGCAAATTCTTCAGCAGTCTGTTTTTACCATGTTAGCCACAGATAACAAAACCTTGTGGGTTGGACAAGGGCGAGTGTTTGCACAACTCGATATAGCCAGTGGCTCAATTACTCCTTTATTTAAGCTACCTGAGCAATTTGAAAATGCGTTTGTGCGTACCTTGTTTCATTACAATGGCTATATCTTTATTGGTAGCACAGACGGTGCTTATGTATTTAACATTGCAACACAACAAGTACGTCCGCTAGATCATTTAAGCGAAACCGATGTGCATATTTATCAAAACAATGTGAAGTCATTTGCACTAGGTGGTAATAACCAGTTATTGGTTGGAGCGGTTAAGGGCTTATACGCTGTTGATATTAGCAATCTAGAGGCACTATTTAAGAATAGTGAGCAGGCATTTACAAATGAAAAGCTACTGGCTGATTTGAATGTTTGGGATATAGATAATCAGCAGGGGGTTGTTGATTTAGCAACAGACAAAGGCCTTCTCAGCTTTAATTTAACCACCAAAACGGTGGTTAAAAATAAACGTATTCAACAAAGTAAATACACCCTTGCCGATACCAGTATTATTGATATGGTAAAAGATAAATCAGGCGGTATGTGGCTTGCGACTAAAACTGATGGTGCTTTTTATTTATCGGGTGATAACTATAAATTTTATAATGTAGAGGGCAGTGCTCTGGGAGGAGATGGATTTTCACATCACTCCGTCTGGGCAATTAAACAATTCCAAGATAAGTTATGGCTAGGTACACACAATGGTTTAACAGCGGTTGATATAAAAAATAACACCTCAAGGGTGTATTTAAAAGATTATAAAGTTGATTTACTAACCACTGAATTTACCGTTTTCAAAATTATGCCTTACAAAAATAAACTCTGGTTACACTCAAACCGAGGGCTATTTATTTTTGACCCACAAACTCAGCAGCTTACCAAGCCTGAAACTGTCAGCCCCGAGAACCAAGTTTTTTTAAATGACTGGATGCATGGCATTACCTTGCTAGCAAATGGCGATTTATATTTTGTTCATCCTGATCATGGCATGTTTAAATATAATATTGATAGCCGGATTTTAACCCCATTAAAAGGCGAGTTTTCCCAATTTGACCCATTTTTAGCGCATGGCTTTTTACCGCCATTACCCTCACAGCCGCAGTGGCCGTTATTTTTTAGCGGTGGAGTGTTATACCAATTTAACCTGGATGAGCGCAGTTTAAACACCCTTTATAAAGTCCCCAAGCATCATGACAATGTTGCTGTGAGTATTCTTTCTTACGTTGAAGATAAGCAAGGGATACTGTGGCTTTCTTTATCTAACTTTGGTTTGATTGGAATTGATGCCAGCACTTATGAATTAGTACACACTATTGATTTAGATAAAAATAAACTAGGTACTCTATTATACGATATGGTGCTTGATGAAGAGGGAATGATTTGGATGAGCAGCCATAAGGGAATATGGCGATTAAACCCGAGCACCATTCATTTTCAGCAATTCACTACATCAGATGGGGTGCTTTCTGCTGAATTTAATAGTGGTGCTATGGCTAAATTAAATGATGGACGAATTGCCTATGGTAGCCTTAAAGGCTTTACCTATTTTGATCCTAAAGATAATAAAAATAGCCAAGGTTTATTAGATCACGTCAACATTACCCGTATTAATTTAATGTCTCGAGACTTGTCGCTTAATTTACAACAGCCATTAAAAAATATTATTTTAAATCATGATGATATAGGGCTTGAAATTGCGTTTTCAGCGATGTCATTTAGTTTTCAAGAACGTATTATTTACGAGTATCAGCTCGACAAGGGTAAAAAAAGTTATACCCGTAATAATCGCGTGGTGTTTCCTAAATTAAATCCCGGTAGCTACCAGTTAAAGGTCTGGGCAAAGGATCCGCTGACGGGGGAGTATACCCCACCAGCAACGTTAAACATTAAAGTGAAATACCCGTTATGGCGCGCCCCTTACTTTTTAGCACTGTATGCTATTTTATTGATCACTGTAGTGACTGCATGGGTGATGAGACGTAATAAAATACAGCGTATTTTATTAGCTGCACACAAAGAAAGCCAAGATAGCGAGGCACGTTTAAAGCTTGCGCTAGAGGGAAGTGAGTCGGGTGTTTGGGATTGGCAAGCGAGTCAATTAAATATTTATCAGCCTAGATTGGTCAACGAATTAGGTTATGAGGACGACTCAGTCAGTTTAGATGACTACTTAGACAAAGTTCATCCACAAGAGCGTGCCATTTTTAGGTTGGAGTGGTTAGAATTTTTATCAACCGACAAAGGATACTTTAACTGTACTTACAGACTACGTCATGCCAAAGGTCATTGGCGCTGGTACAAAGACTTTGGCAAAGTGGTTGAATGGGATGAAACAACACCGCAAAAAGTAGCGGGTACGTATACTAATATGACACGTGAAATGGTGTTTGAAGAACACGCTCGATTATTTACCGCCGCGTTTGAACAAACCCGAGATTGGGTATTTATTTTAGATAAAAACTTTAACATACGTGCTTCAAATAAGTCGCTGCAAACAGCTTTTGCTGTATCGGCAGAGCCTCGTTCAACTCGCTCGCTTAATTTAGGCATGACTCGCAGCAGCTATTTTGACTATTTACGCATTATGCAAAAGCTTGAAGTAGGCGAGCACTTCTCATGTGAAGATACTGTGGTACTGGCTAATAAAGAGCAGCGTCATGTGTTAGTTAAAATAAGCGCTGTAGCGGATGAAAGTAAAAGGTTGAGTAGCTATGTGGTTATTTTAACGGATATTCATGCGCAAAAATCAGCTGAGAACGAGCTGCATCTATTAACTAATTACGATTCATTAACGGGCTTGCCAAATAGAACCTTGTTTAATGACCGAGCTGTGCATGCCATAGATCAAGCGCGTCGTCATAACAGCAAAGTCGCTTTATTACACGTTAATATAAAACGCTTTAAATACTTTAATGACTCATTTGGTACAGAAAACGCCGATGAAATCATTAAGCTGGTGGCAAACCGTTTAAAAACAGCATTACGCCCCTGCGATAGCATAGCGCGTTTAGGTGGTGATGAATTTGTTATTTTAGTTGAAGACATTCAGCAAATAGAAGAAGTGTTACTTATATGCACCAAGCTTATGGATTGCGTGAGTAAAGACATTGCTATGAATAACCAAAATGTAAATGTGCACCTAAGTATTGGTGTGGCGCTTTTCCCTGATGACGCCCAGCACTATAAAGCGCTGTTAAAGGCATCAAATGTGGCGCTCTATTATGCTAAAGATGGCTTAGAAGGGTGTTACAAGTTTTACAAACAAGAGATGAATCAGCGAGTTGAAAGAGCGCTGCATTTAGAGTCGCAATTGATCAAAGCGTATCACGAGCACGAATTTTGTAATTACTACCAACCTATAATTAGTACATCTACACAAAAGACCGTGGGCTTTGAGGTGTTACTGCGCTGGCCTGAAAACCAACTCGCCAGTACCCAAGAGTTCGCAAATGTGGCTGAAAATATTGGTTTAATTACCAAAATAATGCTGCAAACATTTAAGCGAGCACTTGTACAATTGGTGCGTTGGCGCACAGTGAACCCCAATTTATATTTATCAATTAATCTATCTGCACTTGATTTTGAGTTTACAGGGCTTGTACCTGAAATTAGTCAGGCACTGAGTAATGCGGCACTGCCGCCCGAGGCTATCGTGTTTGAAATAACAGAGTCTATTTTAATGCGAGACTCAGACTATGCGCTTAAAAATATGGATGCACTAAAGCAGCTTGGATGTAAGCTATATATGGATGACTTTGGAACGGGTTATGCCTCATTAACGTATTTAAAGCGCTTCCCGATTGATGTATTAAAGATTGATCGTAGTTTTGTGCAAGATATTGGTATTGATTCAGATAATGAAGCGATTATTCAATCCACTCTGACTTTAGCCAGCAGTTTAGGTAAAGAGTGTATTGCTGAGGGGGTTGAAAGCGCGCACCAACTGGCCTTTTTAAAAGCTCAAGGCTGCAGCTACTTTCAAGGTTATTTGTTCAGTAAAGCGGTGCCTAAAGAGCAGGTGCTTGAGCTCATTGAACGCGATTGGCAGCCTGTATTTTCACAAGCTTAAAATACCGCTTTATCTATATTTAATTAAGGCCGCTTACCACAATGACGACAAAATAAGTGTGAGCTGCGTTTATTAAGCTCCGCTTTTATCGCTTTATTAGCCTCTAACTTACTTAACCCAAGTTTGTAGCGAAGATCTTCTAGGTGATGTAACTGCTCGTTAGTGAGTTTACCATCGGTTATTTGCTCATGGGTGGCATCTTCAAATAGCTGGCGACGTTTGCGTATTTGCTCTGAAAAGCTCGATGCCAATAAACCAGTGGGTATAGCCACCATGCCCATACTTACCAGAGTGATAACGCCACCGAACAGTTTACCAATAGGTGTTATAGGTACAACATCGCCATAGCCTACTGTAGTAAGTGTTGCCATTGCCCACCACATTGCGGCCGGAATTGAGCCGAACTTGTCTGGTTGAATGTCATGCTCTAATAAATAAATACCGCAAGAAGCTAAAATAAGCACCACCGACATAATAAAAAATGCGGCTAATAATGAACTTGATTCATCAATAAATGCCTGTAATAACAACTGCATTGCCCGAGAATAACGAGTCAGTTTAAATACGCGTAATAAACGTAATACGCGTAAAAAACGCAAGTCTAAAGCAAAGAAAAACATTAACAAGCTTGGCAAAATGGCGATTAAATCGATGATAGCTAGTGGTGAAAAAATATAGCGGATCCGCTTTTGCGTATTGGAGCAATTCATAGAGGCATACTTTACTCTATCTACACAGGTCCAAGCGCGTATTAGGTATTCAGCACTAAATATGGCAACCGATACCAGTTCTAACATCAAAAACTCGTTATAGTATGCGGTAGCAATGCTGTGAACTGATTCGAGTACGATGGCCACTACATTTATCATAATAATAGTGATTAGTAGGGCATCTAAAAAATGACCGGCCCGTTGGTACTTTCCTGACGCTTCAAATACTTGATTAATGGTTTGTCTGAGTTTTTGCATAATAATTATTACAATGTGAGCAGCATGTTGATACTGCCTTCTTCAAAATCACGACTAATTTTAAACCCGAGTTTACGAGCTAACTCAATCATGCCGGTGTTTTCAGGGAGGGTGATCCCCTCAACGGTTTTTACCCCTTGGCGTTTACAATGAGAAATTGCTGCATTCATTAAAATACGCCCTAATCCAAGCCCTTGGCAATCAGAACGTACTACAATAGCAAACTCTGCTTGTAAGTTATCAGGATCCATAATCACTCGCGAAACCCCTAATGTCTGTTGTTGCTCGTCTTGTGTTTGGGTAACAATAAACGCCATTTCGCGGTCGTAATCAATTTGTGTCATTTTAGCGAGTTGATCGTGGTTAAACTGAGGCAACTCACCAAAAAAGCGCTTATACCTATCTTCTTTGGTTAATGACTGATCAAACGCTTGATGTGCTTGCTCATCTTCAGGTTTAATTGGTCTGAGCGTTGCTAAGGTATCATTTTTTAAGGTAACCGTTTCAACCAGCTCAATGGGGTAAGGGCGAATAGATAAACGTTTTCGGTGTGCCTGAATTTGATATTGGCTCAAGTTCATGGTGGCATCAAGTACTAAAAACTGGCCATTACTAGCTAAAATAGGATTAAGCTCTAATGAGGTGATATCCGGTTGATCAACCACTAATTGAGAAATTCGGGTTAGTAGTGAACACAAACGATATTTATCAACTTTTTCAGGTAGCACGCGATCTTTAAGCACGCCTTTATCATGGGCAGCGGCAATTAAGTATTTAGCTAGGTTCATATTCAATGGTGGCAAAGCGACTGCAGCCTGTGCATATTCAAGCCCTGTACCAGCTTCACCTAATAAAATAACTGGGCCAAAATTAGGCTCGGTTTTAATGGCTATACGCAGCTCGTTGGCGCCTGCTCGAGGTGCCATTTTTTGTAATGAAAAACCATCTATAATGGCATCAGGGTAGGTGTTTTTTATTCTTAACAGCATGGCAAATGCGGTTTGTTCTACCTCTTGCGCATCATTGAGGTTTAGTACGACACCCCCGACTTCAGACTTAGAGGGAATACTGGGACTGATCAGCTTTAATGCCACCGGAAAACCTAGCTCTATTGCTTGTTCTTTGGCCTCAGTTGGAGTGTAGGCAACTTCAGTTTGAATACAGTCAATGCCGTAACTACTTAAAATATGACTTGCCTGATGGGTCGATAAGTAATGCTGCTCATCAGCTAAAAACTCTTTTATAGTCGCTTTCGCTGCCGCTTTATTAATAGTGGCATCGTCAGTATTTGATTCTGGTGTTTGAGTTAAATGCTTTTGGTTACGACGGTAGCTTACTAGGTGCATAAAGGCGCCTACCGCACCTTCTGGGGTGCGGTAGGTAGGGATGGCATTATTAGCGCAGATGCGTCTGGCTGCGAAGGCGGCATCTTCGCCCATAAAGTTAGTAATCACATAGGGGCGTGCCATTTTCGGTAATTTATTTAGCGCCTCAACAATAACCTGAGCGTAACTTTCACTTGGGGCCAATGCCGATGGAGTGTGGATGATCAGTAAGTTTTTAACTTCTTTAGCATTTAGTAATATTTCCAACGCATGCTTGTAACGCACTGGCGCCGAATCACCAAATATATCGACCGGATTGGCTGCAGTGTCTGAATGCGGGATCACTTTATTGAGTGCTTCGCGAGTTTCATCACTGAGCTGAGCCAGTTTTCCAGAGCTTTGAATGAGTTCATCAACCGCCATTACTCCAGGGCCGCCACCATTGGTTAATATGGTAAGTTGCTCTACTTGCAGCAACTTAGGATGCATGGCCAAGGTTTGAGTGGCGGCAAAAAGCTCACGTAAGTCGTTTACTCTTAGCATCCCCGCGCGTTGAAACATGGCATCATATACTGCATCGGAGCTTTGTTTTCCGCCAGTATGTATTTCAGCAGCGAGAGCCCCTGCACTGGTTCTGCCGGTTTTAATAGCAATAACCGGTTTAGAAAATGCGGCTGCACGAGCCGCAGAAATAAAGCTGCGAATATCATTAATATTATCGATGTACAGTAATATGGCTTTGGTTTTAGCATCACGGCCTAAAAAGTCGAGTATTTCGTCAAACTCAATATCTAAACAATCCCCCATAGATACAAAGTATGAAAAGCCAATTTCTTTATTTTTAGCCCAATCAAGAATCGTTGAGCAAACAGCCGCTGATTGCGACACAAAAGCCAGTTTACCTGGCGTGGCAACGGTGTGCGAAAAACTCGCGTTTAAGCCTATATGCGGAATAAGTAACCCCAAGCAATTTGAGCCAAGTAGGGTAACTTTATGCTTCGCCGCGCTCTCTTTAAGTGCCTGTTTTTGAACTGTAGTTAAGCCATCCGCAATAATAATGGCGCTATGACAGCCAAGCGTTCCTAGTTGCTCAATAATTTTCATTAAGGTGTTTTTATTGGTACAGATAACCGCTAAATCAGGCACTTTAGGTAAGGCTTCAATACTGGGGTAAGCCAATACGCCGTGTACCGCTGTATGATTGGGGGTAACGGGCATAATTGGCCCTTTAAAGCCACCTTGAAGTAAGTTTCGCATAACCACATTACCTGCACGAGTGGCGGTGTTTGATGCCCCAATAACAGCGACAGAGCTTGGGTTAAAAAACTGGCTAATACGTTTTAGACTCATTGCGTTTCCTTGGCTGATTAAGTTTTGCGTTCTGTACTGCCTCAATGTAACCTGTTTAATGTGTTTTTTCGAGCGTGAACATGCTTATTATTGATATTAGGGTCTGTTGACCTTTCAAGGTTAAACTTGCAGCAGTCTGTTTGGTATTTAGGCAAGGCAGCGCCTATGTGGTGTGTTATTCCCCATAAATAGGCGATAACGCAGCATAAATGCCAAACAGGCGCTGCCCGAAGGGTTCTGCCTAGGGGCGATTTACTCTTTGTTGCCTACATGGATGTAGGTAAGGGGCGTGAGCAGGACGCGGAAGCTTTGCTCGGTTTTTACTTAGCCCACTAGGTTACAAACCTCGCGCCGCGATTAAATCGCCCCTAGTTTGAACAAGTTTTAATCCGCAAAGGTCAACAGACCCTAATCAAGGAGAGTGAAGTGAATAAAATATCGAATGTAACCGTTGTTATGGCAGCAGTTTGTTTAAGCATCGGCTTAATTGCATTGGGCTTTATTATAAAAGGAGCCGCGCTTGATATTAAAGGTATGGAGCGTACAGTTCAGGTAAAAGGTTTAGCAGAGCGTGAAGTGGTCGCTGATACTGTTATTTGGCCGCTGCAGTTTAATGATGCCGATAACAACCTTGAGCAGCTAGTTGAGCGAGTTGAGCAAAAAAACGATGCCGTAATTGCCTTTTTAAAGTTACATGGCTTTGACGATGAAGAAATATCGACAGGCACTCAATCTATTATTGATAAGCAAGCGCGTGAATACGCGAACGACAACCAAAAATTTAGGTATGTTATTAGCTCAAATATTATTGTGTACTCTAATGCCCCTGATAAAGTTAAAAACGCACTGAGTAAAGTGAGCCAGTTAGCTAAGCAAAATATAGCCATAGTGCAAGATAACTATCAAACCCGTATCGAATATCTATTTACTGGGCTTAACGATATAAAACCTGCCATGGTACAAGAGGCCACAGAAAAAGCCCGTGAAGTAGCAAATAAATTCGCGAAAGATTCAAACTCCCTTTTAGGTAAAATTAAAACCGCACGCCAGGGGCAATTTAGCATTAGCGATCGGGATTCAAACACACCGCAAATTAAAAATGTTCGCGTGGTTACCAGCGTAGAATATTACTTATCAGACTAGTGCCGCTATTTGCTCAGTAGAGCGCTGTAAATAAGCGGCGCTTAGCAGCAAGGTTATGTCGCTTGGGGGGGGATTTTTTAATGCCTCAAGCAATTGTAATTTTGCCGTAGGATTTTGTTTTTGTTCTATTTCCATTAATGCCAGTAAGGCAGAAAACTCATGTTTTACCGGTATGCTGGGCTTATGTGCATAAGCGATATAATTGGCCACCGGAGTCAGCCCGTGCTGATTGGTTTGCGCCAATGCATGCAGTAACTCTTCATTCGATTCAAATAACATTAACGAGCGAACATAGTTAAAAGGCAATTGGCTCGGCGCTGCGTGCTTAAACACATTATGCAACACGTTATTGCCGTGCTTATCTGTACTGATAAAGCCTTTATTTAATTTAAGCGCAGGGGTAAAAAAGCTCAATGCATCTAAACTGGTTAGCTGTTCAATAAACAGCGCTGGTGGCGTATTGCTCGCTAAAATTCGCACGGCAATGTTTTGCATAAAATCGTATTTAATACTCATGCGTAACGCGCTCTCAAACAAGTAATTAAGCTGCATCACTTGTTGTGCGTCAGTGAGCTTTTTAAAGTCGTTATCAAGCTCATCAAACTGTTGTTGTTTAATACGCGCATTGAGTAGCTGTATGCTTAGATCCATTCTGTTCTCCTTGAATACCTACTTTATCCTAGCTTAATTCTTTGCTTTATAAAACAAAAGGCCGCAATTGCGGCCTTTTATATGTTTAAGTAGTTACTAGGGTCTGTTTACCTTTGTGGATTAAAATTTGTTCAAACTAGGGGCGGTTTAATCGCGGCGCGAGGTTTGTAACCTAGTGGGCTAAGTCAAAGCCGAGCAACAAAGAGTAAATCGCCCCTAGGCAGAACCCTCCGGGCAGCGCCTGTTTGGCATTGATGCTGCGTTATCGCCTATTTATGGGGAATAACCACACCACATAGGCTCTGCCTTGCCTAAATACCAAACAGCCTGCTGCAAATTTAACCTTGAAAGGTCAACAGACCCTAGATAATTAAGCTTGTTTGCTAGCAACCCACTCATCAACAAAGTTTTCTAGTACGTTCAATGGTACAGGGCCATTTTTAAGCACTACGTCGTGGAACTGACGAATATCAAACTTGTCGCCAAGCTGCTTTTTAGCTGCTTCACGTAGTTCTAAAATTTTCAGCATACCCACTTTGTAAGCCGTTGCTTGTGATGGCATTACAATATGACGTTCAACCATTTTCACACCGTCAGAAGTGGCGTTAGGAGTATTGTTAACGTAGTAATCAATACCTTCTTGGCGAGTCCACTTCATTGCGTGAATACCGGTATCAACCACTAGACGACAGGCGCGCCATAACTCCATAGCTAAACGACCAAAATCTGAATACGGGTCTTCGTAAAGGCCCATTTCTTTTGGTAGTAACTCTGAGTATAAACCCCAACCTTCAATGTAGGCTGTGTAACCACCAAACTT